>CAYUAC010000119.1:0-5555 GCA_964442515.1 uncultured Campylobacterales bacterium
GATTTAGTAAGCCAAAACTTTACCCGGTGGATTGAAAAGCTGGACTTTTTAACACCCCAAAAAAAACGGTATCTGGAAGAATTGGACGGCAGAATCGTCAATAATACGAAAAATCTCTTTTACTTTTTGAAAAAAGGGGATTATCTGGAGATTTTGCCGCTGTATTCGTCGCTGATGAACGTATATAAACTCACGATGATGCTGAGTTCTTCCATCTCGTTTGAAATGACTGATTACATCATCAGTAACCTGCGTAAAGACGGCATGACAAATCTGATGCGAAAAGAATCCTTTGAACAGTTTCTGATCCAGGAGATCGCTTCGACCGAGCGGTACAAAATGCCCTTTTGCCTGATCTATATGGACCTGGATGCGTTTAAATGCGTAAACGATACCTACGGTCACTTTAGTGGGGATGAAGTGATTATGTACGTGGGAAAAACCATAGGAGAAAATATCCGCGCTTCTGATATCGGGTTTCGTATCGGCGGGGATGAATTTGCCATTATTTTAAAAGGGGCCAACAAAAAAAATGCTCTCAATGTCTGCCAGGCTATCGTTGACGAGATTGCGCATAAAACATTTGCAGTCAAAGGAGACGGAAGCTTTCAAGTCAGCGCAAGCTGCGGGGTTTTTGAATGCAACAGTCAAAACCTGCCGGATTTGACGGTGGAAAGTGTGATCAAGGGAGCTGATGAAAACCTTTATGCCTCCAAACGCCTGGGCAAAAACAAAATCGTTTGAGGATATGCAATGAAACACGATGAAAAAAAGGTGCTAAGGGTTGTGACCAATGAAGCAAAAGAAGCGATGGCTGAAACCGATGTCGTGACCCCTTCGATGTATGCCAGTATCTTTTTGCACCACGCGCAGGCATATGATATTTCGCTTGATCAGGAGGAACAGTTTGTTTCTCAGTTTCTTGATGAAAAAATAAGCCTGTTTGAAACGATGCAGAAAGAAACGGCCACGGGAGCGGATCAACTCAGCCGGAGTACGCAAAAAGCACTGTCTGCGATACAGGATAAAGACAAAGCTTCCCTGCAAGAGGTCGCCAGAGAAACGCGGGAACTCAAATACCAACTGCAGCAGTTGAAAAAGTCTCTGTACACCGATGAATTGACCCGGGCGTATAACCGCAAGTGGCTGCGTGATACGATGTTGCAGGGTGAGAGCAACGCGTTTGCGTGCAGCGGAGCGTTGACGATGATCGATCTGAACTATTTTAAAGCCATCAATGATACCTACGGCCATATTATCGGCGATAAACTGCTTGTTTTCACCGCAAAGCAGCTTGCCAGGACTAAAGCCAGGGTCGTGCGCTACGGCGGGGATGAGTTTATGCTCCTTTTTCCTCAGGACACATCGTTGGCCGATGTGACAAACATATTACATACTATCCGGGATGAGATTGCGCAAAAGCGTCTCAAAGCCAAGGGCGATATCTTTCGAATGAGTTTTTCTTTTGGCTCGGTCTCGTTTGAAAAAGGAGAGGCTTTGGAAGATGTTATTGAAAAATCAGACGCAGTGATGTATGAAGATAAAACGGCGGTTAAAAAACGTATCAAAGGAATTTACTTTTAACTATTTAGTGTTGTCTAGAAATAAAACGTATAGCTATCGGAACCAGGTGCTACCAATGCTAAGAGTTAAAAAAAGTAAAAGCATTAGTTGAACTTCATTTGAGTTTTGCTATAATCAGTGCTAGATTAACGACAAGGGATGGAAATTATGCAAACTTTATCAGTGCAGATACAAGATGATTACATGCAGCAGTTTATGGATTTTGTAAAAAATAGCCATTCAAACATAACCATTACAAAAGATAAAAATTTAGAGCATGACCCATATTTTTATGAAAGACAAAAACAGCTTCAACATGATATAAGAGAGATTGATAGTGGCAAAACTACTATGATAAGGAACGAAGACTTTTGGAGTGATATAGATACTTTTACAGAGTCATTACAAAAATAATGACGGTTATACATAAGCCAACTTTTTTAAAACAACTAAAACAAATTCTTGAACACATAGCACAGGATAAACCCAGTGCAAGTATGAAGTTTAAAAATGATTTAAAAGAAAGTATCAACGTACTACCAAGTAATCCAATGATGTACAGAGAATCAATATATTTTAATGATAAAAACATCAGGGATATGGTGTATAAAGGTTATACAGTAGTTTACAGAATAAGACCAATCAAAAAAGAAATAGAAATTTTGTGGCTACTCCAGTTGCGCGGCTCAAAAATTTTGCCTTTTAATCTTCTTGCAGAAGTTCCCACAAAGGTTTGTTTGAGTCGATTTTGTAAAACTGGGCATCAATCTGCAAGGCAGGATCAAAGTCGGCACTTGTGATCTGATCTTGTATCTTTTGCGCCAATTCGCCGGCAATGGCATTGTGCGTGCCAAGAACCGAAAAAACGCCCCCGCCCCAGCGTGCGGTGTGGGTATCGCGAGCGGCGTTTTTGATAATACTGTTTTTTTTATTTTCTAAATGCGTAATATCGGTAAAGTTAACGACATATTTTGTTTTGTCTACCTCGGTGTGAAGCGTGTTTGGTTTGGCCAGGAAAATATTGTCTTTGATCTGTATTTTAAACGTATGACCCGACTGCAATAGTTTTTGCCACTGTTGTGGCCCCTCAAGCGAGCTTTTGTCAAAGATTTTATACATATCCGGATATTCGGCGGTGAACTCTTTTAATGTTTCATATTTGCCAAGTTTGCCAATAAGCGGCAGCAAATCCTTTCCCGGGGAGACGGGTTTGGTCAAAAAGCCTTCTGCTCTGAGATTGATTGCTTGCAAAAAAAGGTTTTGTTCATGGTAGGCTGAGATGAAAATCACTTTTACCTCGCTGTCTATGGCTTTGATACCCCGTACCATCTCCAGCCCGTCCATATGCGGCATTTTGATATCGGTGATAACCAGGTCGATCTTTTTATCTTTAAAAAGCTGCAAACCGTACTCACCGTTTGTGGTACTGTGAACGACTGCCGCTTTTCGTTTTAAAAACGCGCTCATTGCTTCGTTGGTATCGGCATCATCTTCTACATAGAGTATGCGCATCTGGCTGACGATGCTGTCTTCATCATGATTCATCTTCACCTTTCCTTTTAAAATCGATCATAACTTCCAAACCTCTGGAACCGTTTCTGGCGGTGATATGGCCGTGCATATGATCGATGATGATCGTTCGTGTTATATGCAGGCCGATCCCCGTGCCTTTGCCCTGATCTTTGGTGGTAAAATAGGGTTCAAAGATACGGGGCAGGGTGGCTTCATCGACTCCGCCGCCGCTGTCTTTGACGGTGATGCGTTGTGCTGCGGCGTCAAAGACGGCCAGGATCGCTCCGCGTCCGCTGTTTTGGATGATGGCGTCTTTACTGTTGTTGATAATATTTAAAAATACCTGCTGCATTTCGCTTTGATAACTATAAAGCGTGAAATCCCCTCCCGTGATACAAAAGCGGATATTGTTGTTTTGCAGCTGCGCCTGCAGCAGGGTTTTGACCCTTTTGGCGACTGTTTTGACATGAAACTCTTGCTTTTGCTTGTCGGTTTTGAAAAAATTGCGAAAATCATCGATTGTTTTGCTCATGAAGCGGATGGTGCCAGTTTGTTTGGTAATAAAGCGGCCGATAAAATCTTCATCGATTAACCCGTCGGCGTAATCTTCGTCCAGGTTCTGGATATTGATGCTAAGCGCGTTTAAAGGCTGGCGCCACTGGTGCGCGATGGCGCCGATCATTTCTCCCATGGCTGCAAGCTTGGCCTGTTCTTGCAGGAGTTTGTCTTTTTGCGTAATTTGTCGTACCTGTTTTTCTACCTCCTGTTGCAGGGTTTGGTTGAGTTTTTCCAACTCCTGTGCCTGCTTTTTCTGCGCAGTGATATCACTGCCAATGGAGATAAAGCGTGTGATATTGCCGTTTTTGTCCAAAATAGGGCTGATCACGTTGTGTGTGTAGTAGGTATTGCCCTTTTTGTCCAGATTGGTTAATTCGCCCTGCCAAACGTTTTTGCCGTTGAGATGGTGCCATATTTTTTTAAGGATATGGTTTTTATTGACGATGAGTTTTTTCATCCCGCTTTTTTGAAGCTGCCCTATACCGTAGCCGCTTTTTTGTAAAAAGTTGGTATTGGCAAAAGTGATTTTTCCCTCGGCGTTTAAGATCAAAACCATATTTTTAGCGTCAACGGCTTTTTGATAACTTTGTAAAAGTCCGTAGTTTTTGGCCATCTTTTCAAAGACTTCGTTAAAATAACGAATAATCTGGCCAAGTTCGTCATCGCTGATATCTTCGATTTTTTGAAACTCGTTGTGACGCACCGCGTGCACGGCTTTCTGCAGCTTGTTCAGGGGAGCAAGAATGAGGTTTTTGCTAAACTGCCACGACAGCACAAAAGCAACGGCTGCCAGAATGGCCGCGATAATGCCCATGCGCATAATCATAGTGTTTTTTTCCGCCTGTACAAAGGTTTTGTCGATAATATGATGCAGCTTCAGCGGCGGATCGCTGAGAATAGGCGTTGTGTAAATATCGTATTCATGCGAAGCCTGTAAGTCCCGGATCGCATCTTGATCCAGTCCCCGCGGCAAAATCACCGAGTCTTTGGGCAGCTGGAAGTAGCCGTCGTAGACAAAAATCTTTCGGAGGTGCTGCAAATCCTGTCGGTCAAGCCGACTGATGGCTTTGATATAACCGACTGTGCGGCCGCTTTCGGTAACGGCAGCGGTGTGGATAAAGCGGTACTTGCCCCGGTCGTAACTGTTTTGTGGAGTCTGTGTTTGCTCTTTGGCCAGTCTGGGGCGTGCGGGTAGGGGCGCTTTCTGGTTGCCGCGCTGCAGGTAGGTTTGGCCTTTGTCATCAAAGGTTACAAACTCCCGCATTCCCTGAGCATCCAGACGAAGCGTCAACTCTCTGTCGGCGTTGTACAGAGCGATCTCTTTAATATCTTTTGGCAGCAGCGTTTGTATCAGTTCCAGCAGTTTCTTTTTCTCCACGTCAAAAATAATGGCTTGGTAACTGTTTTTGTCCTGGTAGTTTGAAAGCAGATTCATCGAAACCCTGAGCGTTTCATTGGTTGCGATCCTCGTTGCGGCTGTTTTGAGTTCCTCTTTTTTCGTTTTGATATACTCTTTGACCTTGATCGCATCCTGAGCGCTGTTTTGGGCGGTGCGGCTTTCAAAAACCGAGTCAATACTGCGGATATAAAGAATCGAACCCAAAAGCAAAATTGCCGCGATCAGCAGCGCAAACTGTATAAACAGCTTTGTATGCAGTGACATTATCTACCTTTTAAAAAATCGGCTCGACCTCATGAACGTTTTCTTTGGTGACCATCAGCGGATCGATGATGATATCTTTTGGTACTTTTTTGCCCCGTATCATCTTCACTATCGCTTCAATCCCCTCGGCTCCGGCCGTGGGATAAGTAAAGCTGGCATCCTGCGTTTCTTCGATGATGGCCTGTTTAGCCGGGGCGATATAATCGATTCCGACGGTTAAGAGCTCTTTTTGTTTTGTTTTGTCCAAAACCTTGCGCAC
>CAYUAC010000120.1:0-5502 GCA_964442515.1 uncultured Campylobacterales bacterium
CACTTTTCCAACGCCGCCAATAATATTATCTTTTATAAAGCGTGGAAAGATGAAAAAGCCAACTTAGAAGCCAATATCCAAAAGCGCACCGCCCAGCTCAATGAACAGAAAAAGACGTTTGAAGCGATTTATAAAACCTCTAAAGACGGAATCGCGCTGCTTGATATCGAAACTACGGCGTTTTTAAGCGTGAACCGGGCATACGCGGATATGACCGGCTACAGCGTGAATGAGCTGCTTCGTACCAGCTGTTTGAAACTCAGCGTGGATGAGGATAAAACACGAAGCAAAAAAGCGATAGAAAAGGTCAAAAAAGAGGGGTATGTCACCGATTTTCACAAAAAGTGTATTACCAAAAGCGGCGAAATTATCACCACCAATATGTCTATTTCGCTGATGGAGGGCGGTCAGAGTATGCTTGTAAGCGTCAAGGATATCACCCGGCAAAAAGAGTTGGAAAATAAAATCATCCAGGAACGCAACAAAGCAGAAGCCGCGACCAAGGCTAAAAGCGAGTTTTTGGCCAATATGAGCCATGAGATACGAACGCCCATGAACGGCATCATCGGGATGTCGCATCTTGTGCTGCAAACGGATTTGAACCCAAGACAGAGAAATTACATCCAAAAAATCGACAATTCCGCCCACACACTGCTTGATATCATCAATGAAATACTGGATTTTTCCAAGATAGAAGCGGGCAAACTCAGTATCGAACACGTCGAATTTGATCTTTTTAAAACGCTTGAAAGCGTGGTCAATCTCATCGAACACAAAGCCCACGAGAAAAATCTGGAGCTCATTGTCAGCTATGATCCCGCCATCGGCAAGAATTTCATCGGCGACAGCCTGCGGATTTCGCAGGTGCTTATCAACCTGGCGGGCAACGCCGTCAAATTTACCGACGAGGGGGAAGTGGGCATCTATATCAGCAGGGTCGGCCCCAACCGGTACCGTTTCAGCGTCAAAGACAGCGGCATAGGAATGAGCAAAACCCAGCAGGAGCGGTTGTTTCAATCTTTTAGCCAGGCTGACGGGTCCACAACCAGAAAATACGGCGGTACCGGTCTTGGTTTGACCATATCCAAGCAGCTGGTCGAACTCATGGGCGGTCAAATCCGGTGTGAAAGCACTCAGGGCAGAGGCAGCGAGTTTATCTTCGAACTGCCCCTTGAAGAGGTCACGTCCAGCAGGGATGAGTTTGCAACCTTTGAAGATAAAGAGGTGCTTATCGTCGATGACAACAAAGCGTGGCACGATATACTCAAAAATGCGCTTACCATGTTTGGCATCAAGCCCCAAAGCGCTTACAGCGGCGATGAAGCCCTGCGTATGCTGCAAAAGCGAAACAGTGCGTTTGATCTGATCCTGATGGATTGGAATATGCCCGGTTTAGACGGGATAGAGACGGCAAAAAAGATCAGACAGGGGATCAAAGGCTCTGCTCATCCCCCAACCGTGATCATGGTCAGCAGCTACCGGCAGGAGACGATTTACAAGCTGGCAAAAGAGGCAAAGATTGAGCGTTTTTTGCAAAAACCGGTCAACCCGTCCATTTTAAACGACATCCTGTGCGAACTGTTTTTGGATGAGGTCCGCCAAAGCAGTCAAGACCGGGAAAAAGAGATCAAACAGCAATACGATATCACCGTTTTGGGCGGAAGCAGAATACTGCTTGTCGAAGATAACGAAACCAACCGCGAAATCATTGCGGGACTGCTTGAAGACAGCGGGATTGATTTAAGCATCGCCTGCAACGGCAAAGAAGCGGTGGATCTGCACGCAAACAACAGCTATGATCTGATACTCATGGATATACAGATGCCTGTTATGGACGGGTTTGAAGCAACCGGTATCATTCGGAAAAAAGACCGAAAAACCCCCATCGTGGCCCTGACGGCCAATGCGATGAAAGAAGATATCGCCAGAAGCAAAGATGCCGGGATGGATGATCATTTAAACAAACCCATCGACGTTCAGGCACTCTATCAGGTACTGCTTGAAAACATCAGCGTCAAAACCGCCGGCGGGCAGACAGAGCGGATAAAAGAGGAAGAAGCGCTGATTGAGGTAGACGGTCTGCATCAGCAGGAAGCGCTTTTGCAGGTAGGGGGCAACGTAAAGCTGTATAACAAAATCCTGCGCAGTTTTGCAGACAAGTACGCCTCTTTGGATATGAGTAAATTCAGCGGCGGGGAGTTGGAACGGCTGGCCCATACGCTCAAAAGTCTGGCCGCCTCCATCGGCGACAAAGGACTTACTGATATGCTCCAGAAGGTAGAAACCCACGCTACCATCTCTCTTGCCCCGCGTATTCAAAAGCGCATCGCCGAAATCGCCGGTGAAGTTGCTTCCCAAACAAAGCGGGAAAATATCTCAGAAAACAAACCGCCCCTGGAAGGGGAACAAAAGAAACAGCTGCTGCATCAGCTGCAGGAAGTTATTGCAACCAAACGTCCCAGAAAATGTACGCAAGTGATTGAAAAAATAGACGCATACGAACTTGAGGACAATTTAGCACGTCAGATCGCAAAGATCAAAGAGGATATAGAGGATTTTGATTTTAGATCCGCCGCTAAAGAGGCTGCTAAGCTTTAATACTCTTTCTAACGTTTTTCTAACATTTTATTGTTATTATTTTTTTATTCAAATATAGCAAAAGGATAGATATGAACCAATTGCGTATAGAAAAAACAAAAAGTACACCTGAAATTGATTTTGATCCGCAAAAGCGTATTTTGTCGATAAAAGGAGAATCGTATCCCGAAAATACGGTTGTCTTTTACGAACCGATTATTCAATGGCTTGAAGAGTTTGTGAGCGCACCCGGCGGCAGTATAGAGATGAATGTGGAGCTGACCTATTTTAACAGCAGTAGTTCAAAGGTGTTGATGGATATCTTTGAACTGCTTGATGAAAACGCGGACGATGAAAAAGAGATCACCGTTTACTGGCTTTATGACCAAGAAGATGAGTCTATGGAAGAGTATGGTGAAGAGTTTGCAGAGGATGTTGAAAATATCACATTCAATATCAAAACAAAATAAGGCATTTTGATGAAAATAAAAGCTTTTTTGATTGTGTGGATGAGCGCAGTCACGCTGCTGTTTGCCCAGAAAAGCGGAAAAGAGCTTGCTTTGGACCTTGATATCAGCGCCTCGTCAAGGGTAAGCATTCAGTGGGAAAATATCTTTTCGCATGAAAGAAAGATGAAACGCTATGGAATAGACAAGCTTGAGGCAGATCAAAAAAAACGGCTCAAAGAGTATCTGATACAACACGCCGCGGATTCAGACCATCCTGAAGCTGCGGGACTTTAGGAGGACAATATGAATAAAAAACTTATATCCGGCTGCTTTTATGCCGCGGTCTTGGTACCTGCGGTGCAGGCAGCGACACTGGAAGAAAAGATAATGAAACTTGAAAAAAGTATCCAGAAACATCAAGAACAGTTAGAAGAGTTGAAAAATAACTATTACGAGGAAGATATCAGGGATTTAAGCCAGCGAATGACCGATGTTGAAGTTCGAAGTTATACGGATAAGATACAGTTTGGGCTTGGCTTTGAAAATGAGCTGCACTATTATGACGTGACGTATGCCGACGGCAGCGGATACGATACCAACGATCTGTGGAGGACAAAGTTACACCTCAATATGCAATCGCAGATTTCAAAAAACCTTGAGTTTACGGGCAGGCTGTCAATGTATAAAAACTGGGGGGATTCCACCTCCAGAAACAGCAGCAGCGATTCTATGCAGGGTCGTAAACCCGACGATTCAAAAGTATACGCCGAAAGAGCCTACATAGACTGGACGATGAATCCAAAAATGAAGCTACCTGTGACAATGACACTTGGCAGGCAGCCAAGCAGCGACGGCCCGAGCCACCAGATCAAAGAAAACACGGCAAGAAAGGGCACCTACAGCGCGCTTGCATTTGACGGCGCTGCTGACGGTATCGTCTTCACCGCCGATCTGGACAATTATGTCTCTTCCTCATACCTGCGGTTTGCGTATGGAACGCCAAATGTGCAGGATCAGCAGCAGGGACCTTACTACTACGGTGCGGATAACGACAGTTTGGATGATACAAAAGTGATGGGCGTTTTTTACGACAGCAGCGCCCAGTCGCTGCCTTTTAAAAACCTTCTGCAAGTTTATTACGTATACGGCCAGGATCTCAATGCCGATCCGGACCTTGAACCTGATAAAAACGTCGGAGATCTGTCACTGGCGGGGTTTTCTATCGGGGGAATGAATATCGCGGATCGATGGGATCTGTTTTTGCAGTATGCCAATGTATGGATCAGGCCTGATGGCAACACGGTAGATATGAGCGGTACCGGCGGATCTGCTACAACGGGACTGCTCAGTGACAGTTCAACGACCGAGGAAAAAACGGCAAATGCGATCTGGCTTGGTACACGTTATAAGATCAATGATTCATGGAAGGTAGGGGCCGAGTATAACAGGGGCAGTAAAAACTGGTTTTCTTTTACAACCGCAGCGGATGATCCTTTGAACAAGCTTGCGACCAGAGGGCAGGCGTATGAACTCTATGCCACCTACATCATCAACAAATACGCAAATATCCGTCTGGGTTTTACCCAGGTTGAATATGACTACACCGGAAGCCAGAACCATCTTGGAGCGCCTGAAAAGATAACGTCTTCTTTGGGTGAAGATGCGGTGCAGACGGTGAAAAACAGTTATTTGAAGTTTAATTTGCTTTTTTAAAGGAAGGTGTGATGTTAGAGAGTTTATACAGGTATAAAAAGGATTTAGAACAAAACGGGATTATTTTCTCTTTTGCCGGACCGATGTCGCATCAGGTGGTAGAGGGCATCGGCAACGCTTTGAAAGTAAAAATGGAAGAAGACAGTATTAAAAAAACCGTAACCATGAAGGTTTTTTCTATCTTTGTCGAGCAGGTTCAAAATGTAATCCACTACTCAGATGAAAGAGAACCGCAGATGAGTGATATGGCTTTTGGCGTTATCGTTGTGGGAAAAGAGGATGATCGTTTTTTTATCTATTGTGGCAACAGGATCAAAAACAGTAATGTCTCAAAACTCAAAACCAACCTGCAGGAGTTGGCGCAAATGGATAAAGCCCAGCTCAAAGAGTTTTATAAAAAAAAGCGAAAAGAGGGTTCGGACAACCAAAGCAAAGGCGCAGGAATCGGTTTTATAGAGATGGCGCGAAAATCGACTAAACCGATGGAGTTTGACTTTGAAAGTATTGACGGCGACCATTCTTTTTTTACGATAAAAATAGTTGTGTAAGGATACGGAGTGCTTCAGAGTAAAATTTTTTTTAAAGCGATGCTTATTGTAGGAACGATTATCGTTTTGTTTGCGGTAAGTATTTACAGTTTTATTATCCCAAAAGTCGACCAAAACATTGTTGCACTTGAAAAACAAAACGCTCGGCTTGAGTTGATGAAGATCGCCGCGGTTGTTGAACACGATTATGAAAATTTAGAAAAATTTAATTTTTG
>CAYUAC010000121.1:0-5454 GCA_964442515.1 uncultured Campylobacterales bacterium
AATGGATAAAGCATACATTGCAGCTCTTTTATCCCAAAAGATCATTCGTCTATTTTCATCAAAAGTCAAAATATACAGTTGTACAAAAACAAAATATTCGAATTTTCCAATTCCCATATCTTGAGTTAACTGTCTTTCATATATTTCACATAATTCTTTTGGAGTTTTATCATTTAAATTATAAAGAGAGTTATTTTTATCATCGTAAATCTCCAAAGCCTTTAAAGACTTTCTATCATTAAAATCTCTACTAATTTTGTAATAAGTATTATTGATCTTAAATTTTATTTCTACTTCTGCTTCATCTTTTTTTATGATTCGGCCATTGAAATAATTATTTGTGTAGACTTTGTTTTTTTCTTCAATATTAAATGGTGAAAAAACTTCTTTATTTGATTCTAAAACCAGACCAGTTAAAACATAATTTATTATATTTAAAAAAGTAGTTTTACCAAGACCATTTGCACCAGCTAAACAATATACACCACTATTAATTGCTTCATCAATAGAAGATGAGTCAATACTTTTAGAATACAAGGAAATGTTTCTTATTCTTATTTTTTCAATTTTTATAAAATTATATTTGCCTATGTTTTTCATATAAACTCTTTTGTAACAAAGTCTCTAAATATTTTAAAGTATTAAAATTACTCTACCATAAAACCATTAAAAAATTAATAATTTTGTAAAAAAATCTGTTGTTTTATTGAAAAATAGATTTTAAAACTAAACTCCTAATGTCAATACGCCCTAAGTCAAAGTAATGTGAAGATTACCTCACCAATCTTTTTAATGGAGAAAACCAAGTACTTCATCTTGACGTAAAAATTGAAAACTTTTTTGCTCATTAGTGTTTATTTCTCTATTTTTTCCACACGGGACACCCCTTTTTTCTAGCTTTTGTATTGAATTATCCCAAATAATATTGTATATTTGACTTATTCAAGAAAGGTTTTATGTGACATTCATCCAAACAGCCCTCCTGCTTATTTTGATAGTCTCGCTTGGGACATGGAGCAGATACAAAGATATATTTGCCCAAAAAGATACGGTGGTTTTATCTACTTTTGTTTACAATTTTGCATTTCCCGCCCTTTTGGTCGCGACCCTTTCCAAACTCAACTTTGACATCATAGAGTTTGAGATTGTTTTGGGTTCAATACTTCCGATTGTCATTATTTTAGCAGTAATACTGCTGCTGTATAAAAGACAGATCATTTCCAAAGAGCAGATGATTCTAGCGGGGGTGACGATAAGCTTTGGAAGCAACGCATTTTTCGGGATAGCCTATTTTGATTCGATGTATGACAAAGCCGGGCTGGAGTTTGCCGTGATCACTGCAGCGATCCTGGGTATTTTTGGGGTGGTGGTGTGTATCTCTTTACTGGAGTATGCCAAAGCAGGTAGAATAAAACCAAAAGTTTTTAAAGGAGTGCTGCTCAGTCCTCCCGTTCTTGCTGTGGGGCTTGGGGTAGTGCTGGCGACGTTTGATCTGGATATTGCCTTTTTAGAAAAAGCAAGCGCGCTTTTGGGCAAAACTGCCGGAGGCGTTTCTATCTTCGTACTGGGGATGTTTATCTACGATCACTTCTCACTTGAAGTGGTTAAAAAAGCGATCCCCTACGCGCTGTTTCGAGCCTTGGCGCTTCCGCTTAGCACTTTTATAGTCCTGCTTTTTATGGATAATATCTCAAATGAGCTGTATACGTTTTTGTTCCAGCAAGCAGGCATTCCCGCGGCTATATCGATCTCTATCTTTGCCAACAAATACCGATACATGCAAAACACCTTTGCCGGAATCGTGATGCTTAGTTCCTTTTTGAGTTTTGCAGTGCTTGGGGTTTTGTATCTTTTGACAAGCTTGTAACTGTACTCTTTTCAAACACTTTGATAAGCGGGCAGCTGTCCGTTGATCTCAAATACAAGATAAAAGTTCACGGGGTTTTATACCCTTTGAGCGATACAAAAGCACCTGTGCCAAAACCTTCCTCCCTGCGCTGCAAATCCCCGGGAAAAAGCGTTTGCCGTATACGGATATCTTTAAAACCGGCGGCTTGCAGCAGGTCTTGCACCTCCTGGACTGAAAAAAAGACGGCCTGAGAATAAAAAGTGCTTTGGTTTTGGTTTTTTCTGTAGGTTTTGCCAAGTTCGCTGTTTTTATCCACAAAACCCACAACGGCGCATCCACCGTTTTTGACAACGCGAAACATCTCCCGCACCGCTGCCGGGGCGTCATCGACAAAGCAGATAGTCGTTACCATCAGGACCGCATCAAAGGTTTCATCATCAAAGGGCAGCTTCTCCGCCTGTGCGGTATAGACATCTATCCCCTTTTGCCGCGCGATTGCAGCCATTTTCTTTGAAGGTTCCACCCCTGCGGTGACACCCAGGGGTTTGGCAAATCGACCCGTGCCCACGCCTATCTCCAGGGATTTGGCAGCGGTTTGCGGCAGCATTTGACGCAAAAGGTTTACTTCGGCGCGGTACGTTTGCGAGTTGTTTTCAAACCACTCTTCATATCTGTCGCTGTGTTTGTCAAACGCATCGGTTTTTGCCATGACTGTTAATCTTTCAGCATTGTTTCAAGTTCGTCGATATCGGGCCGCAGGCCGTGCAGGTCGATATGGCGGTGCGTAACGGTAACCTCTTTGCCTTGCAGTGAAGCAAAATCATCTGTACCAAACTCTTCATGATGGGGATGCAAGAGTATAAAATCATCGCCGAAAAGCCGGCAGATGACTGCGTAAGGGAAGCGTTTTTTCAATTCGGCGGCAAAGTCCTGCAGCATCTTGTCGCCTGCATTCCAGCCGTACTTCTTGTTATAAGCAGTCACATTGTGCAGGTAAATACCGTAGGCGCAGTTGTACCGTGAACTGTCCGCGGCCTGCTGCAGCAGGATGAATTTGAGATACTCCCTGTTGTACACGCCCGTCAACTGATCAAAATAAAAATACGCAAAGCGCACTTTTTCCAGCTGCGTTTGCGGTATCTGCTGCGAAACGGCGGTAATCTTGACGTTTTTAAGGGCTTTTACCGCCGCTTTTGCCACTTCGGGATGAAACTGCGAACCGCTGAAACGTTCCAACTCTTCCAGGGCTCTGGCTTTGCTTTCCCTTGGCTTGTATATCCGATCCGTTGTCATCGCGTCAAACGCATCTGCCGCGGCCATGATATATGAATCCATACTGACCTGCTCTTTTTGCAGCTTATCCGGATAACCTCCGCCGTCATAGCGTTCGTGGTGGTGCCTGACAATGCCTGCCAAGCCCTCGAATATATCAAGGTTTTTCAAGATATCATAACCTGCCACGGGGTGCTGACGGATCAGCGCGTACTCGGAATTGTCCAGCCTCCCCGGTTTCAGCAGCACTGAATCGGGGGTGGAAATCTTGCCGATATCGTGCAGCATCGCAGCCCTGTAGAGTGTATCGATCCGCTGCCTGTCATATCCCATCTCCTTGGCTATCAGCTGGCAGTAGTAGGCGACGCGCTTGGAGTGGCCGGCGGTATAGCTGTCTCTCTGTTCTATAAGGTCGACAAACATATAAATGTTTTGTTCATACAGTTTTACTTTGGCGCTGATGCTTTGTCTTATCTTGACAAAACCGTAATAAATAAACCCAAGGCCCAAAAGCCAGATCGCCCCAAACGACGCAGCGATCTGTACCGACCTGGTCCAGGCGTGGCCGTACTTATCCGCCAGGGGAACCGAAACGGAAACACCGCCTCTGATATCGCCCACTTCATATCCCTGATACGCGTGGCATTTCAGGCAGTCGGAATTGATTTCCAGGGGATTGAGATAGCGCAGGTAGGCTTTCTCTTCGATCTGCTTTTTTTCATAAAAAGGCTCTCTTGTCCGTTTGATCACACCAAGAGCTTTTTCCTCCCACGCATCAGGCGCGTTGATGGGATTGAGCAGCTTGGTGCTGGTGATCTTGGATTTGATCCCGTACAGCTTTGTATAATCCTGCATCATCTGCCGCAGCGTATAAGCCGGATTCATCAATGTCAACTTCTGCCCGTCATCTGTAGTAACATCCCTGTTTGGGATATGGGAAAGATTGGGATTTGGCGGAGTGCGCTTGGTCACGGGGACGTAAACGCCGCCGTGGGAAGCTACCCAGCTTCTGTACGCGAAATCTTTTTTTACGCTGACCCTGGCCTCCTGCAGTGCCAGATCATCGGCATACTGGTACACGTGGGATATATTACTGTAGGCAAAAAACCCAAGCAGCAGGGTCCATACGAGCATAATAACAAGGGTGACGTTTGTAAGAAGCTTGTAATTATAATATTTGGGCATGAGCCGCCTTGCGTTTGTAAACTGCGCGATTATATCATTATTATTTTTACATTCAAAATCATTAAAGGTTTCATCTGCTCCTGCCCATACTTTTTGTATAATGGAGCACAAGGAGATGCGATCATGATTTTTGAATCTTTGGATTTTTTAAACGGATGCGGCACCGGGGGTATCGAAAAAATGACAAACTCCAATCCCCCGCGTTATATCCGGATGCCCCAAAGCGGCAACAGATCGTCGCTCATGGTTTCTGCGATCAACCCAAAACACCTCAACAAGCTTGACACTCTTGCCTGCGATATCGCTGTTATCAACCTTGAAGACGGTATAGAAAAAGGGCAAAAACCCAAAGCTCTCAGGCTCACCAGGCTTTTTGTCTCCAACCTTTCAACCGCTTCCTGCAAGCTTGTCGTACGCGTCAACCCCCTTGATGAAGGTGGATTAGAGGAGATTTTGTTTTTAAAAGAACTTGGAATATACGGCTTTAGAATCCCAAAAATCAAAAACAAACAACAGGTCCTGCAAGCCCTTGATGCCGCAGGCGAAGACAAAAAGCTGCACCTTAGCATAGAAACAAAAGAAGCGTTTGAATCGATCCGCGATCTTGCGGTTGACCGGCGGGTGGAAAACTTTTATCTTGGCATACTTGATCTTTTCAATGACCTCAGTATCCCCCACAGCGCGTTTTATAAAGATTCTCCGCTTGTTTTGCATATTCTTTCTGTTTTCCTGCTTGATTGTAAAAAAGCCCGCGTCAATCCGATCTCTTTTGTGTATCAAGATTATAAAGATACCCAAACCTTCAAACAGTGGTGCGTCCTTGCCAAATCCATAGGCTATGAAGGAGTCAGCTGCATCTCGCCCGTACAGGTGGATATTGCCAACGAGGTTTTTACACGCGAGGATGAAATCAAGCGCTGCAGGGATATTGTGAAACTTTTTGAGGCAAAATGCAAAGAGGGGGTAAGCGGCTTTGTGGATGAGAGGTACGGTTTTATCGACGAACCCGTCTACAAAAACGCTCTGCATCTGCTGCAAAAGAGCAAATACTGATGAATGTTGCCGGATGGATAGCCCCGGCGGCCTTTTCCAATAAACAGTATCAGGTAACAGCTTATTAACAGGTATTTGCGTCCAATAGGGGTCGA
>CAYUAC010000122.1:0-5381 GCA_964442515.1 uncultured Campylobacterales bacterium
CGCTTTGGCTTCCTTTATCTTTTCCGCATCAAAGAAATCACTTAAACGCATCGGCGTTATATAACCAAAAACGTCGTCATCAGTCACGTATCGCCGCGTAAGGTGTTCTACTTCTTTCGTTGATTTAAAAAGATTTAGAGTATTGATAATTGTGAAATTATCACAAAATGCTTTTACCATTTCATCTATGTAAACCCCGGCGTAACAGTCAATTGAAATTATATTTGACAAATTTTCTACTTTAGAAAGCAAAGATTTCTTTATAATTGACCAGCCCTTTTCTATTTTGCCATCAACATATATTGACGGAAATTTTTCCGCCCGACATGTTCAAACATTCCGATACTGACAATACGGTCAAACTCTTCATCAATTTCGCGGTAATCTTGGAGCCTGAATTCCAAATTCAAATGCGGATATTTTTCTTTTGCGTACTGAGCCTGTTCTTTTGAAATCGTCACCCCGGTGCATTTTACGCCGTAGTTTTCAACCGCATATGCCATGAAACTGCCCCACCCGCAGCCGATATCCAATACACGCATTCCGGGTTTGAGTTTCAGCTTACGGCAGATAAGGTCAAGTTTGTCAATTTGAGCCTGTTCCAAGGTGTCGGCATTTCTCCAGTACCCGCAACTGTAGTTCATCCTTGAATCCAGCATCGCTTCATAAAAATCATTACCCAAATCATAATGCTGCTTACCGACCTTCCAGGCCCGGGGCTTGGTTTGTAAATTCAACAGTTTGACGCGAATATGATGCATGAGAAGTTTTGCAGAGGTTATTTCCCGGTCCAGTTTTGCGGCCAGGACCCTCTCAAAGAATTGATCTAATTCTTGACAATCCCACAAGCCGTCCATATAGGTTTCTCCCAGGCCCAGGTTCAACCTGCTTAGAACCTGGTCGTACACCTGAGCAGAATAAATCCGGATATCCCAAGGGCGGGATCCATTTATTTCTATGTCTGCTCTTCGCAGTAGGTTTTTAATAAAATTTTCACTATGGAAGTCTTTGTTTTGCTTTTTTGTCATTCGCATACATAAATCCTTCTCATACGATACATCCAAAAAAACAATTTATAACAGCGTTAACACTTTATTTGATTAGTATTACTTATTATACTTAATTATAAAATCTGATGTCAAACTTTCCCGCTGTACCGCCGATAAATCCCGATAACGCCCGCAAAGTTATACAGATGCAGCATGTTCAAAAGTACAAACACCGCCGCCGCTGTCTGCAAAACAAACGCACTGCCTGCAAAAACGTATAGCGCAAGCAGCCCGTACACGGCTCCAAAGACCACGAGCGCCGCGCGCTGGAGCTTTTGGCTGACCATTTCGCGCATGGTAGGCATATCAAAAACCCCTTTGGCACTGAGGTGAAACCAGGTGATAAAGGGAATGATCTTGTAAATCATCGCGCTGATGGCGCCGTAGACAAAACCATACCCCAAAAGCACGTAGCCCAAAAGGCTTTGCCCAGCAAAAAGCAGCAAAAGCGCCCCTGCAAGCAGCGAGACAAACGCAGTGTAAAAATAATACACGCTGAAATCTTTCAGTTTTCGCCCCCGGTTGTTAAGCACCCTGAGCGTCACAGCCGCGTAGATGATGGCAAGCAGATACAGCGTTTTGGTAAAAAGAGCGCTTTGGCCCCACAGAGCGGCTACAAAGGATAACAGCGTAAGCACTGCAAACCCGTAGATAAAAAAACGTTTTGTTTTTTCTTTTAGCGGCGCTGCCACCCAAAACATCGGTATCACCTGAAAGCTGATGGCAGCCACCAGCAGCAGCGTCCAGCCAAAGGCTACCCCGTGCAGATGCAGCGTTTTGAGTGTTGCGTAATCAAAAATACCGTAGGCATACACTCCAAGCAGCCCGGCACCAAAGATTAAAGATAAAAGCAAGAACAGTACCGCCAAACCGATAGCCCGGATAGAGCTGTTTTGTGTGCGGCTTTGTACGATAAAGTATATAACCACCGCGCAAAAGACGCCGACGCCGGCGATCAGAAACAGTGCGGCGGCGGCATACGTCCATGAAGCCTGGCTTACAAACGCGGCGACAAAAGCAAAGATGCCAAGATGCAAAAGCCCATACACCACATTTGAAAAGCTTTCGCCCCTGGGGATGACAACCCCGCCGACGACGGGCAGAAACTGCAAAATAGCGCCTGTCATCACCATGAGCATAAAGCCCAGTGTAAACAGATGCGCAAAAGCCGGATTGCCAGATAACGAGGGTTGATACAGCAAAAACGCCCCGGCCAGCCCCGCGTACACAAAAGCGGTAAGAAAAAACTTCACCGTCACGGCATACGGCGGCGCCTGATCCAGACTAAGACCCGATAAAACCATCGATATATTCCTTTACCTGCATATCATCGCTGTGCCAAATGTAGATAGCGACCTTGTCCTGGTGCAAGATTGTATGGGCAAACCCGTTTTTTTCAAGCAGATTGGCCAAAAGGCACGGATGCATTCGGTGGATCGCTTTGATATAGCTGCCCCGCTCCAGTCGCCCCGCCGCCTGCATGATGCGCTCAAGCGGTTCCGGGGCTTCGAGCATACTCACATCCACTGTGATTTGTCGGGGATGCATTAAAGCTCTTGCATCTTTTGGACCGTGGCTTTGGAGTCAAGCACATTGTCAGCCATGGTATACATCATCTGTTCTTCTTTCATATTGTGCTGGCCCATCAAAAACAGCAGGTTTTCGCTCAGGCCCAAAAAGCGCTCTTTGTCTTTCCCCTCAAGGGCCAATCCCATCTGATCAAACAGACTTCGCATCTGATCGTGTTCCATAATCATGACGCCGGTGGGGTTGCACCCTTCCCCCGAGGCTTTGTTAAACTCTTCAAACATAACCTTTTCTTCCATGTCAAAATGTTTGAGCATATGATCTTTAAAGCCCACAAACTTTTCCATCGCTTCATCCCATTTTTGAGCCTCTGCCAGTGTTTCAAGGTCGGCAAATTCGCTGTCGCATGCTTTGTGGTCATCGGCCATAAACTCTTTGATTGTCATTTTCTATCCTTTTTTGAACGTATTGTACGCTGTTTTGTTCCCTTTATGCATTGACATAAATCAATACAATACGTACGCGTAGACAATAGTACCTATCAGCAGGGCATACGCAAAGACAAAACTACCCAGAATATAAAACAGCTTTCGCGCCGTTTCCGGCGGCCACTGAGCAGCTTTGATGCGCTTGAAAAGCACCCTGAGAGCAAAAACGATGCCCGCAACATGCAACAATGCAAAAGCCCTGAGCCCGGGATGGGCCGGATCGACAAAAGAGGCGGGTTCTACCGCGCTTCCCGTGATCTTTGTGACTGCCGCGGCGTAGAGCTGGGGACCGTAGCGGGTGAGGAAAAACGGCAGCGTCTGGGCCAGACCGCCCAAAAGCACCAGCGGCACCAGAGAATACGAAGCAATACGCAGCATCAAAGAAAAAGAGCTTTGTGCGACCTTTGCGGCAGCGGCGTAACTGCCAAGGGTGATGCCAATCGTAAAAACGGCGGCAAAAACAAAAGCAAACACCGCTTCAAAATCCACCCCGGCTTCAGGCATCTTAGCAGCCAGTATATTCCATGGCAGCACTGCAGACAGAGGCGAAGCGCCAAGCGCGTTATAAAAACTCATCCAGATCAAAACCGCCGCGGTGATCAAAACAACAGTCCATGACTGATCCGTGGTAGCCTGTTTGACATCTGCTTCAAGCCCGAACCCGGGGCGGCACAGATGCAGTCCAACCGCTTCGCAGGCGTGGGTGCAGTCCATACAAAGCTTGCAATGGCTCATCGACTGCTTGCGCTCAAAATGAAAGGGGCTGAGTCCGTACGGGCACGCTTTGGCGCAGGCAAAATCTTTGCAGCTTTGACACGCGCTTTGGTACGTGCCAAGGCGCACGAAAGCAGCTTTGCTAAAAACCGCCGTCACCGAAGATATAGGGCAGAAATATTTGCAGTAACTCATCGAATCAAAAACCAAAAAAACCACGGCCGCATACAGCGTAACAAGCAGAAAAAACAACCCGGCGATAAAGGCTTGATGGAAGATTCCGTGAAAAACATACAGCACCGTCCAGTAACCAAGCAGCAAAACAGCCGTACCGATCAGGGGGTTTTGCAGAGGTTTTGGCACCTTTTTTTGCAACCCGATTTTAGTAAGGCAGCGCCCCATAGAGCCGTGCGGACAGATGCCGCAAAAGGCGTTGCCAAAGGTTGCCAGGCTCAAAACCATAAAAAAAGGCCAAAACAGCGACCAAAACAAAGCTAAGCTGATATGGTTGGGCGCGGCGGGAAAAAACAACGCCTGCACAAGCGCGTAGACAAACAGCGCAAACACTCCCGTGCGCAAAAACCGTAAAAACATCTTGTTTTTGAATAAAAACGCCCCCGCTTTGTAGCCAAGCAGGTCGCTTTTGTCTCTTTTTATTTTGGAAACCATATACGTATATTACACAAAAGAAAGAGCAAACGGCATTGATTAAAATCAATTTTTTGCCCCGGATATTTGGTTACAATAAAGAAAAAAGGTGTCTTCATGCAACATGGATACAGTTCCCTGATGAAAAACTACAATCTGCAAAGCGGCGACTGTAAGGTGCTCAAAGAACTTCTTCCCCTTGCCAAGGCCAACACCCAAAGCTTTTTGCAGCGCTTTTACGAGCGCATCATGCGCTTTGAACACGCCGGGACCTTTTTAAACAGCGAAGCCGTTATCAATAAGCATAAAAAAAAGATCGCCGAGTGGTATCAGGATCTTTTTTGCGGCAGATACGACGCGAAATATTTTGAAAATCTAGAACGCATCAGTCAGACCCATGTGCAGATCGGACTGCCCCCGCATTATTTCAACGCCGCGCTGCATGTGGTGCGAGCTTTTATGCATGAGATGCTTATTGAAAACAACCGCCTTGACGCCCTGCCCTGTGTGGACAAGATTTTGGATATGAACCTGGATCTGTTAAGCGGCGTGTACAGTGACTTGGAACAATCCCAGATGCTTGAGGCAATCGCTGCCATCCATTACAGCCTCAAACATGACGCCGCGGGCGTACTCGTGTTTACCCAGGCTATAGCGGAAGCAAAAACGTTACATATCCGCCGTCACGAATGTCTGATGCGTCTTAGAAATAAAAACGGCGAGACCCTGAGTCCCGCGGTGTTTTTGGATGTGGCCAAACAGATCGGGATGTATTCCAAACTCTCGCGGGCGATGATAGATAAATGCTTTCATGCGTTTGAAAACAGCGACGCAAGCTTTAGTATCAACCTCTGCGTTGAAGATATCAACAATGAAGAAACGATGCGCTATCTGCGACAAAAACTGCGAAATTTCAGCGAACCGGCGCGCGTTATTTTTGAAATCGTGGAATCAG
>CAYUAC010000123.1:0-5367 GCA_964442515.1 uncultured Campylobacterales bacterium
ACCTCGCAGCAGGCTTTTGAATTCGCTGACCTGGACCTTGAGTGAAATCGTTTCATTGTGCAGGTAGTAATTGGTCCGCGTCATCGCACTGAGTATCTCAAACAGCGTCTTGGCGATCTTGTCGTCATTGATGCCCACAATCTCTTTGAGCTGTTCTAAAAAGTTTTCGCTTTTTTGCTTGATCAGCGTTTTTCGGTTTTTAACCGCGGGGTCGAATTTGGCCGCAAACAGATCAAGGGCTGCTTTGGAAACCTTGGGATAACTGCACAGTACACCTACGATAGCGGCTCTGTTAAAACTGGCAAAAAGCTGGTTTTGATACTCGATCAGCGTATCAAACAGTGTAAATTCACGCTTGGAAAAGTTTTGTCTGTATGTCAGGGAAAAAAGCGGACAGTCAAAGCGCAGTTCGTTATCCAGCCTTGCTTTGATGATTTCTACGATGTTCTTTTCGTGGGCAATCAGCAGTTCCACGTCATCGACGATAAGCTGGACTTTAATCAGGGAAATATTTTGGGATTCGTACGTTACTTCGTGATCGATCAAAAAGCCAAAAGAGTGCAGTGTGGGTACGATCTGGGACAGAATGATCTTTTGGTTGGAATAAAATTTCATCGTGGCGTTTGCGCCGATTTGGATAAATACGTTTTGTTTTGTCAGGGTTTCTTTGATCCGGTCTGATACGTAAAAATCTTCTTTGCTTAAAATATCGCCGCAGGTTTGATTGTCTTGATTGTTTTGCACGTAGCCGTCCTTTGATGCTATTAATTTTTAGATAGAATATCATAGATAATTAAAAAGTATAATTAAAAAACACCCTGTTTTTATTACAAAACACAATCCAAGGAGCAGATATGATTATCATCCCCGCACGCATCGGATCAACCCGCTATCCCAAAAAAATACTGGCTGATATCGGCGGTGAACCCATGGTGGTCAAAACAGCAAAAGCCGTCGCCGGAGTCGACAGGGTCGCAGTGGCCACCGACAGTGGCGAAGTGGTAGACATATGCGGCAAACACGGCATCGAAGCGGTCATGACTTCGCCAAACCACCAAAGCGGCACCGACCGGCTTGATGAAGCGGCCACCTCTTTGGGTTTGGCACAAAATGAGATCATCATCAACGTTCAGGGTGATGAACCCTTTATCGAAGCGGAGGTCGTACAGGCAGTCAGGGATTTGACCAAAAGTCACGCTCACAACGACCAGATACTGCTAAACAGTGCGTACAAAGCTATCAGCGGGCACAAAGCAGACGATCCCGACACGGTCAAGGTTGTCACCAACGCCAGCGGCCACGCACTGTATTTTTCAAGAAGCAGGCTTCCCTACCCCAGAGAGGCTTATGATGCGTACAAAGGGCACCTGGGGATATACGGATACACCAGAAAAGCGCTTGGCATCTTTTGCTCACTTAAGCCAGCCCCGTTAGAGCAGGTTGAAAAACTTGAACAGTTGCGCGCACTGCACCACGGGTACAAAATCGCCATGACCGAAGTACAGACCCAAAGTTTTGGTATCGATACGCCTGCTGATTTAGAAGAGGCAAAAAAGGTATACGGCTTTTAATATTATATAATATTAGTTATTACACTCCCTTTGTACCGGAAGCCCCGAGGCTTCCGCTGAATCATTTTTTATCCCCTTTTTTCATTACCGTTTTGTAGTTTCTACGCTTTTACTGCCTGCAGGGCAAATACCTGCATACGTTTTGCTTTCCCGGATTGTTTTCTTTCATTTTCAACCTAAAACAAAGTGCTTTTCACGCAACTGCAAGTACGCATAAACCCCACTACTCGGGGATCTATATAATGAACAAGTGTTCTTTTGTATTAGGGTTTCACGCTTTGCTTCATGAACAACTGTTCACATTATCAACCCTGCTAAACTTCCTCTTGTGAACAGTTGTTCATCTTATTTGTGGGCCCATCCTTGACATATGAACAATTGTTCACTATAATACGCTCTAAGCACACATTTTTGGAGGTTTTATGGCCCTGTCTACTAAAGAAAAAATCATTAAAGAAGCAATAAACCTGTTTTCCCGCCTGGGATACAAGGGAACGACGGTTCGAAAGATAGCCGGCGCAGTCGGGATCAAACAAAGCGCGCTGTATAACCATTTTAAAAACAAAGAGCAGATATTTGAAACGATCATTGCACAGATCGGATCAAGTGCTTTGGATGAACTGTATGAAAAATATGACGAAGATACTCTCGTTGAAAAAAACAAACTGTTTTTATCCGAGTTTGTAACCGTTTTTAAACTGATCAGTTTTGACGGCAAAAACGAAAAAATTTTTAAAATCATGATGATAGAACTGTTTCAAAACCAAAGCGTACGCAACAGCTTCAACGAATACTTTTACCAGCAAAATCTCAAAAAACTCTCGCAAGTGTTTTTTATCTTTATGCAAAACGGGCTGATTCATTCGCACGATCCCCTGCTTTTGGCAAACGAGTTTCTCTCGCCGCTGTTTTTTTACCAGATGCAGGTCGTGCTGCAAAAAACGGACAATAAGTCCACCACCGTTACGGCTTCGATGTTTGAAAAACATACCGAATTTTTCTGGGATCGCATCAAGACGGATTGATATTAATTAATATCATGAAACATCGGGGGTTTATTTGTTTATTTATTACAATTTGTAATCAAACTTTTATCCAAGTGGCTATATAATTATCCAAACTATTCGCCCTGAGGACACAATGGATTTTATAGAGTTTAAAAAGCACCTGCTTGATGCCGATTTGACAATTCCAAAATTTGCCAAGCTGATCAAGGTCAGCGAGAAAAATATCCAGGCATACAAAAACAAAGATCAGATCCCAAACAGTGTCGCTGTTGTGGCTGCCCTCTTTGCCCAGATGCATAAAGAGGGCATGGATTATAAAAAAAGCGTAGAAAACTTGAAGTTGAGTAAAAAAAGTAAAAATTCAGGATTTTGCAGAAAGAAGAATTAACGGGCCACTGTAAAAAGACGGCCCGTTATCTGGCAGCAAGGGTGCAATGACCCTGCGGTTACGAAACCATAATACCTTTGATCATAAAAAAGATACCGGCACTGAGAAGCCCGGCTGCGGGAACGGTAATAATCCATGCCGCAACGATCTTTTTGACCGTATCTCTTTTGACGTACTGTACCTTTTTAGCCTGTTTGAAATCTTTTTTCTCCGCCTTCACCTCTTTTTCCTTCTCTTCAATCAGCTGGTAGAGGGTAACGATTCGTTCATAACTTTGTTTGTCTTTATCGGGGGTATCGACCAGATTTCGCAGCTCATCCTCATACTCTTTGAGTTCCTGCTTGTTTTCCTGATACAGCCTTTTTTGCTCATCGATGGCTACCGTTTCATCGGTATTGAGCCACTCACGCAAAAAGCCTACGCCAAACACCCCGCCAAGCGCGATATGGGTAGAACTTACCGGCAGACCAAGCTGTGAAGCGATAATAACGGTAATGGCCGCGGCAAGCGCGATACAAAACGCGCGCATCTGATCCAGTTCCGTAATTTCACTGCCCACGGTCCGGATCAGTTTGGGACCGTACAGCGCCAGTCCCACAGAAAGCCCGAACGCCCCCACGGCCAGAACCCAAAACGGGATACTGACTTTTTCATTGACGCTGTGCGCCATCACCGCGTCATTGATCGCTGCCAGCGGACCGATCGCGTTTGCCACGTCGTTTGCCCCGTGGGCAAAACTCAACAGTGCGGCGGAAAAGATAAGGGGAATGGTAAAAAGCGAATTAATATCTTTTCTTTCAGATTGTAGTTCACGTGCTTTTTTCGCGATATAGGGTTTGAGAAAATAATACACCGCTACAGCGGCAAGAAGGCCCACGATCAGAGCTACCGGAAAGGAAACGACCAGGATTTTTTTGACCCCCTTGACTAGCAGGTACGTAACAAACGCCCAACTCATGATCGAAATCAAAACCGGTACGAATTTTTTGGCCGGAGCGATCATATCCTTTTGATACAGGATTTTTTTCTTTATAAAATACATAAAGCCCGCCGCGATCATTCCGCCAAGTACGGGAGAGATCACCCAGCTGGCCACGATGGCGCCCACGGTATCCCACGCAACGATCGCAAAGCCCGCCGCGGCAATCCCTGAACCCATTACGCCGCCGACGATGGAGTGCGTCGTAGAAACGGGCGCACCCACCGAGGTGGCAAAATTCAGCCAAAGGGCGGCAGCCAGCAGCGATGCCGTCATCGCCCAGATAAAAATCTCGGGGTTATCGATCAGGGCCGGATCGATAATACCTTTTTTAATCGTGCCGACCACATCGCCGCCGGCGACTATAGCACCCATCGCTTCAAAAACAGCCGCGATCACAATCGCCCAAAAAATCGTCAGCGCCCGTGATCCGACGGCCGGCCCGACATTGTTGGCGACATCGTTGGCCCCGATATTCATCGCCATATACGCGCCAAATACCGCCCCGATGATCAAAAACTTACTGTCTTCGATACCGCCGTGGGAGTAGTAACTGTAGATAAACACCGCAAAAACAAACAGCAGTGCTAAACTCAACCGGGCAAAACCAAGTTGTGATTCCCTGGTAAACTTGTCAACTTTTCGAACCGTTTTCATATCCATGTACGTTCCTCGCAGAGATGCTGGGGTTTTTTTATAACAATATTGTAGTGAGTCTGGTTTAAAGATGTCTTAAGATGAAATATAGAGAAAAGCAATAAAATATAGAGGATATAATGAATTTATAGCTAGAAATTACGCGAGTTTGTGCAAAAAAATATCAAAACTTTTATCGTTTTGCATTAAAGTAGATACGAAAGTCCGACCCCTGCCCCCGTTTGGAACTGATATGCAGATGAAAACCGTGCAGTTTTACGATATTGTCAACAATATGCAGCCCAAGCCCAAGCGAGTTGTTCCAACTGTTTTGGCTGACTCTGTAAAACTTTCGGGTCAGATTTTTGATCTCCTCCTCTTCAAGCCCAAGACCTTTGTCAATGACGCTGATGTGATCGCTGTCTATAATGATTGTGACATCCTGCTTGGAATACTTCAGCGCGTTTTCTATGAGATTGGAAAGTGCGATCGTAAAAAGTACCTTGTCGATATCGTGGAAACTTTCTCCGGCTTTGAGGACCACTTTTCTATTTTTGTAGCTGTGTTCAAAATCGGCGGCAAGTTCAGCGGCAAGCTTTGCGATATCGGTTTTTTCAAACTGCAGGCTTTGTTTGCCGTCTTCAAGTTTTAAAGAAAGGCGCAGTTTGTCAATAATCTGGCTCATTTTGTGGGCGTTTTTCTCAATCTTTTGCAAAAATTTCTGCCTGATCTGCTCGTCACTGCTATTATGCAACATCGTTTCGCAATACCCCGTGATCACGGCGA
>CAYUAC010000124.1:0-5342 GCA_964442515.1 uncultured Campylobacterales bacterium
CCATCAAGCAGGGAGGTATGCACAAGCTTAACCCGGTTAGAAACGCCGTGGCTTTGCAGATTATGCTTTGCAACCTCTAATGCTTTGGTATTGATATCGGTTGCGGTTATACGCAACGCTTTGTTACGTGCGGCCAGGCAGGTGCTGATCGCCCCGCTTCCCGTGCCGATCTCGGCAATTTGACCAATGCCTCTGTCTTGAATCAGCCGGTCGCATTTTTCAACCAGCAGCTCGGTTTCAGGCCGCGGGATAAGCACGCCTTGCTTTACAAACAGATGCGTATCGTAAAAGGAGACGTTGTTGGTGATATATTCCAGCGGAATATCTTTGCTTCGTTTATCCACCAGGGCAAAAAACCCCTGCCGGTCAAACTCCATATCTTCTTTGAGATAAAGCGCTTCCTGGCTGAGGCCGAGGTAATGCCCAAGCAAAAGGCGCGCTTCCAATCCGGGGCGCTCGCAGTTTTGCAGTTTCTGCGCTGCTTTTGCAAGCGCGCTATTTATGTTCATCATATCCCAAGGCTTCCAGCCGCTTGATAATGGGCGGATGGGAGTGATAAAAGAAAATATGCAGATCGTGGGATTTTGGAAACGCTTTGTTTTCCTCGACCAGTTTTAAAAGCGCGTCAATCAGCGCCCGTCTTTCGACAAGATCGCTGCCGAACCGATCCGCGGCGTACTCGTTTTTGCGGCTTGCCATGGATACAAGAGGCATAAACACAAAGCTGATCACGTTGGCTAAAAGCATAATCAGCGCAATCACGACCCCCGGCGTCTGCACAACGCCCATCGCCGTAAAGATATCACTTGGCAGATTGCCGAAGATGGCAAAAACGACAAAGATCATTACCCCCATAAGCACGATGTTTTTCATCAGATCACCGTTTTTGAAATGACCCAGTTCGTGGCCAAGCACGGCTAACAGCTCCTGTTTTTCAAGCTTTTTAATCAGCGTATCAAACAGTACGACGCGCTTACTTTTGCCAAGACCGCCGAAATAGGCATTGAGCCTGCTGTCGCGCTTACTGGAATCCTGAACGAAGATGCCGCTGCTTTGAAATCCCACATCCTGCATCATCGATTCAATCGCGTCTTTCAGCTGGGAAGATTCAAGCGGCGTGAATTTGTTAAACATCGGAGCAATTAACGTGGGATAGATCAGATTAATCAGCACCACAAGGGCAAAGACAAAAACAAAACCGTACACCCACCACAGATCAAAGGTGGCGATAATCCAGCCAAGACCGTAGATCACGGCACCGCCGAAGATGACAAACATCGCCGCGCTTTTAAGCTGGTCTTTGACAAAAAGTTTGGGGGTAGTATTGTTAAAACCGTACTGCGCGTCAAGCTTAAAGGTTTTGTAGATATCAAAAGGCAGCGAGAGGATGTAATTAAACGCCACAAAGCCCATAACAAAGAGCGTATCGGCCAGCAGACCATCGATACCGGTCACGCTTTGCAGCCACGCAAACCCGGCAAGCACCCAAAACAAAAACAGCGCCAGATCCAAAAACGCCGAAGCGATCTCTAACTTTTCTTTTGCGATAGCGTAGTTTGCGGCTTTGACATAGCTGCTTGGGGGAAGCAAAACAGGTTTATTGTGTTTTTCTTTGGCGATAAAGCCTGCCTGCATGAAACTGACATACAGCCGCATCGCGGTATAAAGCAGGAATATGGCCACGACTAATTCCAACATTTCTATCCTTATATAATTTTTGTGTTATTATACCAAAGATAGATTAGCACGAAATCGGGGAGCATTATTTATGAAAGAGATAATCAATATTTACAAACAGCACAGAGATATCATTGAAAACTTTATTCACACCTCCATAGAACGGATGGGTATCGACTATATCGACAAAAAAAATGCCAACAAGATCTTTGATATGATGGGATGCGCTCGGATGGCATACTTTGTCGATAAAAACTACAACCTGGCTACCCCCTATTACCATAAAAACTATATCGACGACAGCCGGATCGGGATGTCCAAAGCGTTTTATTTCAATAAGGTGCTTTTTCATAAAAAGCCCTTTTTTTTAAGCAACCCCTATGTCAGCAGCCAAAGCGGTCGGGCCAATGTTACCTACGCCAAGTATACCAGTGAAGGCTACGTTGTTATCGACTTTGACGTGATCGCAATCCTGGAAAAACTGGGCCTTGTCCAAAGCCACAGTTTCTTGCGTAAGATCAATAAATTCGTTTACGGCTTCATGGGCTTTTCACTGCTGTTTTTCTCCGTATTTTTAGGCGTATACGCGATCTATATCTTCGGCGTTTCGGTTTTTGATCTTGATCATTTTGATCTGGAAAGCACCTTTAAAGCCATCATCGCCCTGACCCTGGGCTTGGCGATCTTTGATCTGGCCAAAACGATTTTAGAACAGGAAATCTTTTTCAAATCCCGCACCGATCATGCACAGGATGACACTAAAGTCTTTACAAAATTTCTGATTTCGATTATTATTGCACTTTCAATCGAGGCGTTGATGGTTGTTTTCAAAATCGCACTGGTGGATTACACCGATATGGTCAACGCACTGTATCTGATCCTGGGCGTTTCGCTGATGATCTTTGCAGTGGGCAAATACAATGATTACGTCAACCCTCAAAAAAAATAAAGAAAGCGTTTTATGGTAGTATTTTTCGGCAAAACAGGAAGCAACGCGATCAATCTGCTGGACCACGGCCTGCCCGTTCGCGCAGGCTTTACCAACGAAGCGGACTCTTTGGCAAAAAAGGAGTTTTTACAGCGCGAAATTCCGGTTGAAAACACGGACAACCTGCGTGCCGATTTGGCAAAATACGATCCAAAACTGATCGTGCTTGCGGGTTTTATGCGCATCGTACCGGCATGGATGACGCAGCAGTATACCATCATCAACATCCACCCCTCCCTGCTGCCCCATTACAAAGGTCTGCACGCGCAAAAGCGCTCCTTTGAAGACAGGCGCCACTGCGGCATCACGATCCACTACGTCAATGAAGACCTTGATGCCGGAGAGATCATCAAGCAGGTCCCGCTTGATCCAGACTGTGACTTTGACACCTACATGGCCAGGCTCAAACAGGCTGAACACACCTGGCTGCCCCGCGTGGCAAAGCAGCTGCTGCAGGGGGCCGGATAATGACAAGGTTTTTTGCAATCACTCTGGTATGTACGGCCTTTTTACTCGGCGGTTGCAGCGTCAAGGGAGAGTTTGAATTTTTAATCAATGACAACAAAACCTACACCCACGCCGTAGAATATACCAAGAAACTGCAACTCAAAGAGGGCAGACAAACCCGGATGCTGGTCACCGCCACATACATTAACAAGCTGTACACAACGCTGCCAAAGGACAAAGAGCACTTCATCGTCGGCATCCCCAAAGAAAACAGCGGGTTTTTTCACGACTACCGGCTCACTCTTGAGGACAATACCGCCGATACAGTCACCAAGGCCAAGAAGATACACACGCTCAATCTCCCCCTGATCAATCAATGGAGTACCTATTATCTCGTCAGCTTCGCAAACGTTTCCGCCAATTCCCTCACCCTTACACTCTCCCATCCCGATCAGGGCAGTGACAGCGCTACTTTTATCAAAGTGCGGTAAGCCCCTTTCGGTTTAAATAACGTAGACAAAATCGCTGTAGGGGTCTTTGTGGTACTTGTCAAGCTCGCTGATCGGTACGTCAAACTGCTTTTTGACCCCCTGCCTGGCCTCCTGCCAAAAGCCAAGGATACTGCATTCACGGTTGCCGAATTCAAAATCGCAAAAAGACCCTTCCAGCGCTTCCATGATCGATAAAACGGTAATTTCTTCAGCATCTTTTGCCAAAGCGTACCCCCCTTTTGCTCCCCGGATACTTTTTAAAATATCGGCTTTTTTCAAGATAAGCAGGATTTGTTCCAGGTAGTTTTTTGGCAGATCCATCTTTTCTGCAATATCCTGAATCTTCACCGCGGCACCGCCCTGATGTTTGTAAATATAATATGTGGCAATCACGCCGTAAATACTTTTGGTTGAAATCCCGGCCATTGTACAATCCCTTTTTTCTTTCTATTTTATCCAATTTCCGATTATGGATCACTTTTATTATTGAGTATCTTGACCGATTTACTGGAGTATGCTATACTTTCACGACACATTCAAAATATCCGAAAGGACACAAGGTGAAAGTCGGAGTACTTTTAAGCGGCGGAGTTGATTCCACCTACAGCGCGTATCTTTTAAAAACCATGGGTTATGAAGTAATCGGCTTCTATCTGCGGCTGCATCACAATGAACAGATGCATACACAAGCGATGCTAAAACTGGAAAAGATTGCAAAACATTTAAAGATTGAAACACGGGTTTTGGATCTGCAACAAGAGTTTGAGAATGAAGTGTACAACGACTTCATCGACGCGTACAAAGAGGGAAAAACCCCAAATCCGTGTGCAGTATGCAACCCAAAAATCAAATTCGGTCTTGCCTTTGACGCGATACGCCAGACAGGGTGTCAAAAGATAGCAACGGGCCATTACGCGCAAATTGAAAACGGGATGATCAAAGAAGCCTTTGACATGGGAAAAGATCAGAGTTATTTTCTCTTTGGACTCAAAAAAAACGTCATTGAAAATCTGCTTTTCCCTCTTGGCGGTCTTTTAAAAGAAGACGTCAAACCCCTGGCGTTTAAAGCGATGCCCTGGCTTGGAAACCTGCAGGAGTACAGAGAATCCCAGGACGTATGCTTTGTGGAAAACAACTATACCGATACGCTCGGGAAGCATTTTGAGATCAACCAAAAAGGAATCGTAGAAGATTTGGAGGGAAACGTGATCGGCCGGCATAAGGGGTATATGCACTATACCGTCGGTAAAAGAAAGGGACTGGATATACAACCTGCCTCAAAACCGCATTATGTCGTGGCCATTGATGCCAAAAACAACCGTCTTAGGGCAGCGGGCAAAGAAGCCTTGGCCACAACGGTGTTTGCAGCGCAGAATGTTTCTTTACACAAAGATTTCATCGACGGCTTTTATCAGATAAAGGCGCGGTACAATTCAGAAAAAACAACCGCGTACGTGCAAAAAAAGGGTTCCATGGTAAACATCGAGTTGGAATATCCCGTTGATGCCGTGGCAAAAGGACAGGCGGCAGTCGTATATAAAAACAATACAGTTTTAGGCGGAGGATGGATACTATGAATTTTACGACAAAGCTGCTTTCGTATGCAGGGGCAAAAGATGACGTGCATGGAGCATTGAGAACTCCGATTTACGCCAACGCGGCGTTTGAATACAGTTCCAGCGCACAGCTGGAAGCGGTATTCAGCGGCAAAGAGGCGGGGCATCTGTACAGCAGGGCTT
>CAYUAC010000125.1:0-5303 GCA_964442515.1 uncultured Campylobacterales bacterium
GCGTTTGACAAAAAGATCAAAGGCGAAGTTAGATTCACCCGCACCGATTCCAACCGCAGCGTAGAACTCAAATACGACCCCTATATCCTGCCTTCCAATCCCAGGGTTATTGAACTGATGATCGAGGTTGAAAGCAACCGCGCAAGCGATGAAGAAAAAAAAGAGTTTCAACAGCTGTGGCAGCAGCGGGTTAAAGCAATTTTCGACAATGCCGACAAGGTAATCAGCCTTGTCTCCTGAAACACTGCAAAGCGTTGATATCTTACGCTTTTTAGACAGTGACTCCCTGCACAAATTGACACGCCTGTGCAAAGAGGAACGTTTTGAAAAAGACAATATTATCTTTTATGAGGGGGACAAGCCACGATGGCTGTATATTTTGCTTCAGGGCGAAGTGAAGATTTACAAAAGCGGTCCAGGCGGAGCGCAAACGACCCTGCACCGCTTTAACACCCCCTCCCTGCTGGCAGAGATGGCCGTAATCGAAGATATAGCGTATCCGGCAACCTGTCTGGCGCTGCGTTCGTGTACGCTTGCCAGAATCAAGCAGGAGGATTTGCTGCACCTGCTGCAAGAGGACAGGAATTTTTCCTTTGCTTTTATCAAATCACTGAACAAAAAGATCAAAACGCTGGAAGAAACGATCAATACCAATATGATTTTATCAGGAACCAAACGCATCTACACCTATATTTACAACCATCCTGAGGATTTCGCGGCAAAGAAAAAAGTTACCGTCGCCAAAGAGCTTAACGTCACTCCCGAAACACTCTCACGGGTAACCACGGCTTTGCGAAAAAAGGGAATCGTTGCTTCTGATTTTTCGCTCAAAGATCCGCGGGCGCTGGAAGAACTGTTATAACCCTTTTGCGATACTGAGGTAATTGACAACGCCGTCAGCAATCCCCCTGGCAAGACCGTCCTGATATTTTTTGTGCGCGTTTAGCACCAGCCGTTTGGCGTCTTTGGGATTTGTCATATAGCCAAGTTCGACCAGTACCGCAGGCATCTGCGCGCCCACCAGCACCCAAAACGGCGCTTCGCGTACCCCGCTGTCGCGTACGTCGCTGTAGTGGCGCGTAACATAGTAAAGCATGTTTTTCTGGATATCGATGGCAAGCTTGTTGGATTCTATAATCTTTTCACGGTTCATCAGGTTCAAAAACGTGTTTTTGGAAGACCATTCGCGCATCTTGTCCATCACCTCTTTATTTTCAAGAGCGGCTGCCTGCTTGGCCCTTTTACTTCTTGCAGGAGAGAGAAAATAGGTTTCAATACCGTTTAACGATTTCCTGTCGTTTGCGTTGGCGTGGATGGAAACAAATACGTCCGCATCCTTTTGGTTGGCAAACTCGGTTCGTGCGCTGAGTTTGAGATAACGGTCGTCATCTCGGGTCAAAATAGCTTCGATCCCGTTTTTTTCCAGATACTGCTTGACCTGCCTGGTTATCTCATTGACAACGACCTTTTCACGCCATCCTCTGTACCCCACGGCACCCGGATCCCTGCCGCCGTGTCCCGGATCGAGAACGACGCGGAACTTCCTGTTTGCCTGTTCCATGATGGAAGGGGTCTGCTTTTGTTTGCCAAGTGGGAGCAAAAAGGAGTTGTCATTCATCTTTGGCTGCAGATTCAGCTTCTTGGCCGTAGTCACCACCATACGGACGGTATCTTTGTCAAACTGCGAAATCTTGATGGAAGTATCTTCATATTTATACGCCTGCGAAACCTGCGGAAAGATCGCGTGAAAATCATATACGTAGCGGATTTTATCTCTTTGCAATATAAAATCACTGTATTTTGGCTTGGCATCAAAATGCATCTTCAGCGTCGCGTTTTGCAGCGAAGTAGCTTTGATCCTGGCCGGCTTTCCGGCGGTGTCGGGTTTGTTTTTTTCGCCGCCTGGCAGGGTAAGGGCAAATCCCGCATCGGTATTGTTTTGCTGCAGTACCAGTTTTGTGTCGCTGCTTACAACCAGCCGGACCGTTTTTGCGTCAAATTGGGAAAGACGGATTGCAATATCACCGTAACGCAGTGTTTTGCTGGTAGGCGGGAAGATAGCGTTAAAATCAAAAACATAGCGGTATTTATTGTTTTTAAGCGCAAAACTGCGCTTGAGTTTTGCACCCTTTTCAAGGGCCAGCGTCAGCTTGTTGCCGCTAAGATCGATGGAGCCCACACGGCCTGTTTTGGCGGCAGGCTTTTTGGCAGGCTGTTTTTGTGCAGCAGTTTCCTGCGTATCAGCAGAAATTTTTTGCAACTCTTTGCTGTAGCGTTCATGAGAAAACCCGAGATCTTTTGAAACATCGATCAGTTCGGTCAGCACCTTCTCTTTCTGGGCCTGAGTGCCTTCAAAGATAAGGCTAAGATACAGGCTTTGCAAATCGGTATACGCCCCGGAAGGATTGCTTTGGCGCTCTTTTTGAATCTGTGCAAACTCCCTGTCAAAATCTGCGTACAAAAAGCTACATAGCAGCAGCACCGCTGCAATAATGGCTGTGAGTCTTTTCATCTGTCGTCCTGCCCTTTTATTTTGCGCTTGTCAACTCCTCCATCAACTCTTTGACCGAAACCAGCGAAGTAAGCTTATAGCCGTTGGAACCGGTAAAAAACAAGCCGGTCTCTTTTCTGCCAAGGTGTGCATCCCCCAGGCGGTCGGCGATACAATACCCCACCGCTTTGGCTTCTTCGCCCCGTTTGCAGGGAGCCACACAGTTGCTGATACAAGCAATTTTCGGTCCTTTTCTGGCATCCACCATGTTGATCAGGTTTGTACGCACCCCTCTGGCCGGCAGTCCCACGGGAGATTTGAGCAGCTCGATATCATCTTCTTTGGCATCTAAAATAACCTGTTTAAAATTCTCATCGGCGTCACACTCATGCGTACCGATAAAGCGCGTTGCCATCTGAACGGCTTTGCAGCCCATATCCAGATACTCATTGATATCATCTTTATCCCAGATGCCGCCGGCGGCGATAACGGGGATATCACCCCATTTTGACGCTTCCTGGATCACCTGCGGAATCAGGTTTTGGAGTTGAAACTCCTCTTTAAAACAGTCATCATACACAAACCCCTGGTGCCCGCCGCTTAAAGGTCCCTCAACGATCACGGCATCAGGCAGCCTCTCATAGCGTTTCCACTTGCGAATAATCAGTTTCAGCGCTCTGGCACTGGATACGATGGGTACCAATGCGACATCGGGATAATCCTGTGCGTATTTTGGCATATCCGTAGGCAGTCCCGCTCCCGTAATCAGGATATCGATCCCGGCTTCACAGGCATCCTGGACCACGCGGCCGTAATCGTTTTGCGCATAGAGAATATTGGCCGCAAGCGGCGCGTCGCCGCAGATTTTGCGGGCGTTTTCGATAATGGCAAAAAGCGCGTCGCGGCTGTAGAAATTCTCCACTTCCACCGGACGTCCCTGCGATTGCTGTTTGACGTATTGCATGTTATGGTAGTATCCGGTACCTACGGCGCTGACAACGCCCAGTCCGCCCTCTTTGCTGACGCTTCCGGCCAGCCGGTCCCAGCTGACGCCTACACCCATGCCGCCTTGGATGATGGGATGGGTAAACGTGTGCTTGCCTATTGTAACCATTGTCTTCGTTCTCCTGCTTTTTACATAGTAGTGTTATTGTATCTTAATTTTTGCAAATCTTCTTTTGCCCACCTGCAAAACATACTCGCCCTCAGTCAGCTGCAGGTTCATATCACTGATCTTCTCACCGTCTACGCGTACGGCGTTTTGCTTAATATCACGTCTTGCCTGTGAAGTGGAAGGCTCGATTGCACAGTCAACCAGCGCCTGGCAGATCCACTGCTGCCCGCTTGCCTCATAGGTTTTGATATCACTTGGTATCTGGCCGCCTTTGTGTACCTTCTCAAACTCCGCTTTAGCCTTGCTAGCAGCGGCTTCACCGTGAAAACGCGCGGTGATTTCAAAAGCCAGGTCTTCTTTTGCTCTTTTGGGATGGTACTGCCCGGCCTCAACCTGTTCTTGCAGCGCTTCGATCTTTTCAAGGGGTTGAAAGCTTAGCAGCTGATAATATTTCCACATCAGTTCATCACTGATACTGAGCACCTTACCAAACATATCTTTGGGGCTGTCTTCTACCCCCACGTAGTTATCCAGACTTTTGCTCATCTTCTGCACGCCGTCAAGCCCTTCTAAGATCGGCGTCATCAGTACGGCTTGTTCTTTGCCGGTTTTATATACCTTTTGCAGCTGCCGGCCCATAAGCAGGTTAAACCTCTGATCGGTACCGCCAAGTTCGATATCGCTTTTAAGATGCACACTGTCATAACCCTGCAGCAGCGGATAGGTAAATTCACTCACGGCAATGGGGGTGTTGGCTTTGAAACGTTTGGAAAAATCATCGCGTTCTAACATCCTGGCCACGGTCAGATGCGAAGCCAGATCGATCAGCCCGGCCGCGCCCAGGTCATTTAGCCACTCACTGTTAAAAACCACTTCGGTTTTTTCCTCATCCAAAATCTTAAAAACCTGTTTGGTGTAGGTTTTTACGTTTTGATTGATCTGTTCTTTGCTTAATATCTTGCGCGTTTCATTCTTGCCGGTGGGATCGCCGATCATGGCCGTAAAATCCCCGATAAGAAACTGCACGATACCGCCGTAGTTTTGAAACGTGGCCAGCTTGTTTAAAAGCACCGTATGGCCCAGGTGCAGATCGGGAGCGGTGGGATCAAAACCCGCTTTAACGTAAAAATGCTTCCCCGTGTCGTAATAGCGCTGTACAAGGGTTTTGACCCGCTCTTGATCAATTGTTTCCTCAACGCCTCTTTGGATTTCTCGTAACGCTTTTTCTACCATAAAAACTCTCCTTCTTTCACTTTCAACTTATTTATTATACGCATCTTTGGAACTGATCAGTTCGACCAGTTTTATCTTTTGTTCCAATACTTCTCTGAGTTCGTCGCTGCTTTTATATTTGCTCTCAACCTTCATTTCACAAAAGTTGGCCTGCTCCGAATACGCCGCGCCAAGCTGAATAGAAAGCACGTTGATATCGATTTCGGCGATCTTTTGCAATACCTTGGCAAGCGAGCCTTTTTCGTTTTTGAGACTGATGATGAGATTATATTTGTGCAGACGGTCCTGAGTCCACTGCACAAACACCATCTGCTTGTTGGAATCTTGCAGCATCGAATACGCGTTTTTGCACAGTTTGTGGTGAATGGCGGCTTTGGACCCTTCTAAAAACGCCACGACCGGATCACCGTATTTGGGATGGCAGCAGTAGTCAAACTCCACAGAACTGATATAGCGGTTTGTCAC
>CAYUAC010000126.1:0-5101 GCA_964442515.1 uncultured Campylobacterales bacterium
TATTTAAAGACTATTTATAAATAAAATTCACTAATAAGGTGAATAAATGGAACTATTTCAAAGAATAAATCTATTGATCAATGAACAAAACTTAAGCAAAAAAGAATTTGCTTTAAAGCTTATTGCACTGGAGCCAAAGTTAAAAAGTACAGGAGAGGCACCTACTGTCAAAGCTGTCTATGCTTATCTCAGTGGAACTGTTGCATTAAAAACAGAACTCATCCCCTACATCGCCGAAGTCTTAGACATCCCCGAACAGCTGCTTTTTGACGACAGCCCCAGAATGCGCAGAAAGTATCTGGATCATATCTTAAAGAGTGTTACAAGTCAGGAAAAAGAGTTGCTTCAATCGCGCCTGTGCAAAAACAAGTCTTCAAAAGCTCCTTCTAAAGATATTTATGACCTGCTTATCTATGCTCCTGATTTTTTTTTGCAAAAGCTGGAGCGCACGCTAAGAGATTATAAAAGCATGACCGACAAATTCAAATAGATTGACTTCATTTACTCTAAAAAGCTATAATACACGTATACGCACACATATATTTGGAGGCTTTGATGGCACAGGTTACGATATATATGGATAATAATTTAGAACAAAAGGTCAAAGAGTTGGCTAAAACTTCAAATTCTTCGATGAGTAAATTCATTGCAAATATCTTGGAAAAAAAGATCAATACTGAGTGGAGTCAGGATATTAAAGATTTAAACGGCAGCTGGGAAGATTTTCCGGCTATTGATGATATACGCGGCACTGCTTCTGATATAAAAAGAGAGCAGTTATAAATGTATCTGCTTGATACAAATACGTTAGAGTTTAGCAGAATCCAAAACCTAAACGTCATAAACTGGTATGCCTAGACCACAATCATTATATACACACCTCCATCGCCACTAACCAAACTCAAACCTTATAAACGGTATAATAAAGCAATCAGATCAACAAAAAGGTTTTTTATGTTTGAAATCGTCATCGGTTTGGAAGTACACGTCCAGCTCAATACAAAAACAAAGATATTTTGTTCGTGTCCGACCAGTTTTAATGAAAAGCAAAACTCCAACACCTGCCCGACCTGCCTCGCCCTGCCAGGCGCCCTGCCCGTTTTAAATGAAGAAGCGGTCAACAAAGCGATGCAGTTTGGCCACGCCACGGATGCCACAATCAATAAAAAATCGATCTTTAACCGCAAAAACTATTTTTATCCCGACAACCCCAAAGCGTACCAGATTTCACAATTTGACGTCGCCATCGTCGAAGGCGGGCATCTGATGCTTGATTACGAAGACGGCAGCCAAAAGCGCGTGGGTATCACCAGAGCACACCTGGAAGAAGACGCGGGCAAAAACATCCACGAAAGCGGATACAGCAAGGTTGATCTCAACCGCTGCGGCACCCCGCTGCTTGAAATCGTCAGCGAACCGGATATGCGCAGTGCAGAAGAAGCGATCTTGTATCTTAAAAAGCTGCACTCCATCGTACGCTACCTTGATATCAGCGACGCGAATATGCAGGAAGGTTCGTTTCGCTGCGATGTCAACGTCTCTATCAGACCCCGGGGCCAGAAAGCGTTTGGTACCCGCGTGGAAGTTAAGAACATGAACTCGTTTCGCTTTATCAACCAGGCTATCGATTATGAGGTGGGCCGCCAGATTGAGGCGTACGAAGACGGCGTGTATGAAAAGGAAGTGGTCCAGGAAACCAGACTTTTCAATACCGATACCGGCGAGACAAAAAGTATGCGCGGCAAGGAAGAAAGCGCCGATTACCGCTATTTCCCCGATCCCGATCTGCTGCCGCTGATTGTCACCCAGGATCAGATTGACGCGGTCTCAGACATCCCAGAATTGCCCGATGAAAAAAAGACGCGCTATGTCGATCAGCTTGGCCTGCGCCCTTATGACGCGACCGTTATCTGCGCGGACAAAGACACGGCCAAGTATTTTGAAGCCGTTCTTGAATGCGGCGTAAGCGCAAAAAACGCGGTTAATTACCTGACCAACGAATTAAACGGATTGTTAAACAAACAAAGCCTGCACATCACCCAAAGCCCTATCGACGCGGTCAAACTTGGTACGATCATTAAAAACCTTGAAGATGACACCATCAACGGCAAGGGTGCCAAGAAGCTGCTGGAACACTTGATGGAAAACGACCAGAGCGTGGAGGAAGCGATTGAGAAACTGGGTCTTAAACAGGTCAGCGACGACGGCGCCATTGTCGCCATGATCGATGAAGTACTTGAAAAAAATGCCGACAAGGTTCAAGAGTATAAAGGCGGCAAGGAAAAGTTGTTTGGCTTTTTTGTCGGCCAGGTTATGAAAGCAAGCCGCGGCAGTGCCAACCCCGCAAAGGTCAACCAGCTGCTCAAAGAAAAGCTTTCCTAAGCACATAGTAAAAAGGGGCCGCATGAGTGATCTCATTGTGCGTTTTGCGTACTTTTTGGAAAACAGCGGACGCTACCTACGTTTCAAAAATGAAATCAAAAGCGTCCTCACCGATGCGGCCCATCCCTACAATAAATACGTCAATTTCACGATTTTATTTCTTATCTTTACCTCCGTTACCATTTTGATCTATGATGTCAAAAATCCGCTGCCTCAGTATCTGCATATTTACGACATTTATATTGTGACGTTTGTGTTTTTGACCGAATACCTGCTGCGCCTGTGGACTTACAGTGATATACATGAAATTATCATTATCGAACATGAACAAAGCTCCTTTTTAGGCAAACCGTTTCATTTGGGACCCGTGTTTGTCAAAATATTGAAAAACAAATGGACCTATATCACTTCCCCGATGGCCATCATTGATTTGCTGGCGATACTGCCGGCGTACCGGCCGCTTCGTTTAATGCGCGTTTTTATACTGTTCAGACTTTTTAAAGCTCTGCGCTATACCAAAAGTATCAACCAGTTTTTTGACGTACTGGCCGCAAAAAAGGTGGAATTTTCTACTCTTTCTGTGCTGCTTTCCTTTGTAGTTTTTACCGGCGGAGCAACAATTTATATTTTTGAACAAGGCGTCAACGACGATATCGATACCCTTTTTGACGGTATCTACTGGGCTCTTGTCACCATTTCCACGGTGGGCTTTGGCGATATCGTTCCTATCACCGCCCCCGGCAAAACCGCTTCGATGGTTCTTATCATCAGCGGTATCGGTATGATCAGTTTTGCTACCTCCCTGATCGTTTCGGCGTTTAATGAAAAAATGGTACAGATCAAAGACGGCAGAGTCGTCAACGATAATAATAAAAAAGACGGTTTTGTTATCATCTGCGGCTATGGGCAGATGGCTGATGTTTTGATTACGACCCTGAAGACAAAAGGCATCTCCTATGTCGTCATAGAAAATAATCAGAATAAATACGAAAAAGGATTGCATAAAAAGATTAATATCATCCACGATGACGCGACCAAACACCAGGGACTCAACCGCTTTGACCTGGACCGGGCCAAAGCGATCCTGGCGACTACGGCCGATGACGTAACCAATATTTACATCACCCTCAATGCCAAAAGCGTGGGAGCTACGTGCAAAATTATTTCCCGGGCCAACCGTGACAACATGAGCCGCAAAATGCAGCTGGCCGGAGCTACCCATTTGATCCGGCCGTATGACATCGTGGGGATGATGACTTCGGTTTTTTTAGACCAGCCAATAGCGTTTGAAGCGATCAACGCGATCTTAAAGGGTAAAAAAAACGCCCAGTTAGAACAGATCCACATCACAAAAGAGCTTGCTATATACCGGCAATCCTTCGGACAGATTGATTGGAAGAATTATAAAGTGATCGGGCTGGGATTTTTTAGAAATGAGCAATTTTACTTCAATCCTTCCGATGAAGCGGTACTGCAAGAAGATGATATGCTCATTATCATCGGTTACCTCATCTCCATTGAATGGTTTAAAGCCCGCATCACGCAAAAGGGACAAAAATGAAACAGCTGGTGGTTTTTGGATACGGTGCCAACGGCAGGCAGATAGCCAAGAAACTTTCCTACGGCCGCCGTCTTTTAATCGTAGACAGCAACCAAAACCTTATTGACAAAGCAAAAAAAGACGGTTTTGACGACGCGGTATGCATCAACCTCCAAAGCGACCGGGCTATTGCACAGCTTGGCCTTCAAACAAAGGGCTATGAAACCCTGATCTGCAGTCTGGATGATGAGGGGATGAATATCTTTTTGGTTATTTCGCTTAAGGATATGTACCCTAATATCCAGACCGTTGCCATCAGCGACTCCATTGAAATGAACCAAAAACTTGCCATTGCCGGAGCCGATAAAGTGATTGACATCTATGAATCCAGTTCCAACCGCATCTATAATATCTTTGAAAAACCCTACGTAATGCAAGTATTTGATATCTTATTTCAGCCAAATTCCAAAATCAGTTTCCAAGAGTTTGCTATAAGCGATCATCCCTTCTTTGTGGATAAAAAGATCGATATGCTTGATTTTAACCACTACGGGTTGATCCTGATTGGAATCATGGAAACAGACATAAAACACCATTTTACGTTCATCACCCATGATTACGACCATACCCTCAAAAAAGGCGACGTACTGGTGTGTATGGGAAAAGATAAAAACCTCCATCATTTTAAACAGATAATAAAGGACAGAACATGACCGCAGTAATTGCAGCAGGTAAATGGGGACAAGCGCTGGCGTATGCCATCGGCAAAAACCACCCCGTTCAGATCAGCTCTCGCACCAAAAAGTCGATACCAAACTTTGTTTCAATGCAAGAAGCCCTGCGGGCAGACTATCTTATCATCGCCATTCCGGCCCAAAACGTACGCGGGTGGCTGCAAACCCATCCGCTGCGAAAAGACCAGAAAGTCCTGGTCGCGGCAAAAGGGATCGAGATAGAAAACAAAGCGTTTTTAAACGAAATATACAGTGATTATATCGATCAAAACAATCTGGCTTTTATCTCAGGGCCCTCCTTTGCCAAAGAAGTTGCTGCCGATCTGCCAACAGCCCTTGTCATCAGCGCTTATAATGATCAGCTTGCCCAAGAGTTTGCCACGTTTTTCCCGGACAATATCAAAACCTATGTCGATGACGATGTCACCGGTGCCGAAGTCGCCGG
>CAYUAC010000127.1:0-5016 GCA_964442515.1 uncultured Campylobacterales bacterium
CAGCTGGAAGCCCTCCGTTCCCGAACGGACCATCTCGTTTTCTTGGTTCGTCCGGTGGCTGCGGGAGGTTGTAAGGTACAATATAGCTTCGAGAAGGGTTGTCTTGCCCTGCGCATTGTCGCCGTGGCATTTGTGGCAGCCGATACCGCGGGGGTTTTTATAAAGGTAGGCTCCGTATTCGTATTTTGTGATAAAACTGTCCGCAGCCGTGCTCAGCACAGCTGCCAGCGTTAGCAATAAGGCAAATTTCACTTACCGACCCTTAACCGTTTTTTTGTTATGATACCAAAAAAATATAAAGGGCACCACTAATAACTCCGTGTAGACCGCACAGGGCTTTTACTGGTGGCCTAGAACAGGAATCACATGCAGTTACTTGACGGATCAAAGCTGGCCAAGCAGATCAGAAGCGAGGTCGGAAGCGAAGTTGATACACTCAAAGAACATGGTATTGTCCCCGGACTGGCTGTAGTGCTGGTAGGAGACGATCCCGCCAGCCACGCGTACGTAAAAATGAAATCAAAAGCGTGTAAAGAGGTCGGGTTTTACTCCATTGTTCACGAAATGCCCGATTCAGTTTCTCAAGAACGCATCATCGAAACCATTGAGATGATGAATCAAAACCCAAATATCGACGGGATTTTGGTACAGCTGCCCCTGCCAAGCCACATCGATACCGAAAAAATCCTGGAAGTGATCGATCCCAAAAAGGACGTCGACGGTTTTCATCCTTATAACAGCGGACGCCTTGTAAGCGGGCTGGAAAGTTTCGTACCCTGTACGCCTCTTGGCGTGATGCGGATGTTTGAACATTACGGCATCGAACTTCGTGGCAAGGATGTCACGATTGTGGGTGCCAGCGATATCGTGGGCAAACCGATGGCATCTTTGACACTCAATGCCGAAGCGACGGTCACGGTGTGTCATATCTATACCAAAGACCTCAAAGCCCATACCAAAAATGCCGACGTGGTCATTGTGGGCGTGGGCAAGGTCGGACTGATTACTGAGGATATGGTCAAAGACGGTGCCATTGTGATCGATATCGGCATCAACCGGCTTGAAAACGGCAAGCTTACCGGTGACGTGGATTTTGAAAATGTCAGCAAAAAGTGCGAGTTTATCACCCCCGTCCCCGGCGGTGCGGGTCCCATGACGATAGCCATGCTGCTTGAAAATACGCTGCACGCGGCCAAAAAACGATAAAGGCGGTTGATGGAAAAATTCAAACACAGATTGGGCCAGTTATACCGCTTTTCCAACAGTTGGACCGGAACGGTAATCATTGTTTTACTGGTGATCTTTTTCTTTGTCCAGGCTTTTGTCATCCCCAGCGGGTCGATGAAAAAAACGCTGCTTATCGGTGATCACCTTTTTGTGAAAAAGTTCACCTACGGTATCCCCACGCCCCATCTTCCCTGGCTGGAAGTCCCGGTGCTGCCCGATTTTGACGGCGACGGCCATCTGCTAAGAGGCGAGGGACCCAAGCGGGGGGAGATAGTAGTTTTTCGTTATCCGCCAAATGAAGCGATCCATTACGTCAAACGCTGCGTCGCCACAGGCGGTGATGAACTGTTCTACACCCCTGATGCGCTCTATCTGCATCCAAGTCAGGGCAACGAATATGTCCGGGCAAACTACGGGGAAGAAAACATTGTAGAAATAGATAACAAATTGTGGGTAAAAAACCCCTATATGCAAACATTTCCAAACATCCATTATACTTCCAAAGACCAAGGGCACAGCGCTTTTGAAATGATGGCGCAGGCTTTCTTGCGTGACCAGAGCGATATGCAGCCTGTGTATGTGGAAGCTTTTAAAGACCGCGGGGGTCCTTTTAACGCTTTTTACAAAAAGATCAAAAAAGATCGCTACTATATGGTGGGGGATAACCGTGACAATTCCAACGACAGCCGCTTCTGGGGCAGCGTGGGGTATAAACATATCGTGGGCAAGCCGTGGTTTATCTATTTCAGCTGGGATGATGACTATACGATCCGCTGGGACAGAATCGGATCGGGAATCGATTCGCTGCAGTTAAAGCCGTATGAGCGAAATTGATATAATCAAAGCCGTTGCCACGGTTATCGCGCTGATTGTTGCCATTGTCGGCCATGAAATCATGCACGGGTTTGTAGCGTATAAATACGGTGACAATACGGCCAAAAATGAAAACCGGCTCAGTATCAATCCTGTCAAACATGTCGATCCAATCGGCACTATCGCCGTACCCGCGGTCTTGTTTGTCTCGGGTGCGCCGTTTTTGTTTGGCTGGGCCAAGCCCGTTCCGGTTAACATCGTCACCGTGGTGCGAAACGGCGGTTACGGCGGAGCGATCGGCGTCGCGCTTGCGGGGGTGACGTTTAATTTTGCGCTGGCCGCGCTGGCTTCGGTGTTTCTGGGAGGATTGGATCAGCCACAAAGCCTTGGCAGCGCGTTTGTTTTCATGCTGCTTGCCCAACTTGTTATAATCAACGTCGTACTGGGGGTGTTCAACCTCTGGCCGATTCCGCCGCTTGACGGGGCTAACGCGATCAAGTACATGGCGATGCATTTTAATCTCCGAGGCGTTGTCAATGCTTTGCAGAAGATAGAACCCTACGGGATGATTTTAGTTATTGTTGTTATAATTACGCCGCTTCAAAAAATATTTTTTGCACCGGCGATAAAGCTGATACAGCTGCTGTTATAAAGGAGAAGCAATGAAAAAAGTATATGTCGCTACCGATCATGCGGGATTTGCGGTCAAAGATTTTGTAATAAAGTGTTTAAAAGACGCCGGTCACGAAGTGATCGATCTGGGGCCTGAGAGCGCACAGCGGGTAGATTATCCCGATTTTGCCAAAAAACTTTCTACGACACTGGTTCAGGATGAGGGCAGTTTCGGGGTGCTGGTTTGTGGCACCGGGATTGGAATAAGTATTGCTGCAAACAAGATTGACGGTATCCGCGCGGCACTTTGCCATGATGATTACACCGCAAGACTGTGCAGGCAGCACAATGACGCCAACGTATTGTGCTTTGGCGAGCGGGTCGTGGGCAAAGGCGTGATCGAGTCGATGCTGGATACGTTCATGAATGCCGAGTTTGCCGGGGGCAGGCATCTTGGCAGAGTCCAAAAAATCGGCTGTATGCGGGTAGAATAAGAAAAAAAGCGGGGACACGATTATGTTTTTTGACTGGGCACTGCTGACGATACTGGCGCTTGTTTCGCTGTATCTGTTTGTAAAAATGTTTTATTTTAAAAATCTCAACTACAAAGAGATGAAAAATAACGATATTATGAAGATGACGCTGGAAGAGGCGGAAGTGCTGATACGAAAGTACCAGATTCAGCTGCACCGTTCCCTTGGCAATATCGACATTTTAAACGAACAGGTCAACAAGCTCAAAGGCGAAACCAAGGTACTGAAGCAGCGAAACAGTCAGTATAGAATCGAAAACGAAAAACTGCGCAAAAAGATCAAAGATCTTGAAGGCAGGATCGAAGCGCTTTTATAAAGGATAGATTATGGCAACGGATATGGATATCATTAAAGACAGTATCAGGGATATACAGGATTTTCCCCAGCCGGGCATCGTATTTAAAGATATCACTACGCTTTTAAACGACGCCAAAGCTTACAGCACGCTGATGAATCATCTGTATGAACGCTACAAAGGGTATGAACTGGATTTTATCGCCGGAATCGACGCCAGGGGCTTTATCTTCGGTGCCGCGCTTGCCCAGATGCTTGGGATCGGATTTGTTCCGGTGCGCAAAAAGGGGAAACTGCCCTATACGACCATGAGTCAAAAGTATTCGCTGGAGTACGGCTATGATGAAGTCGAAATCCACTTAGACGCGTTTAAACACAAAAAAAACGCGCAGGTACTTTTGATCGATGATCTCATCGCCACGGGCGGGACGGCCAAAGCGGCGGTGGATCTGATTAATCAGACCGAAGCGCTGTGTATAGAGTGCTGTTTTATTATCAATATCGAAGAACTCGGCGGCGTCGAAAAGATCGAAGCGCCGGTATACAGCGTATTAAAGGTATAAATTTGTATTATATTCCAAAGCCAAGCAGGTTTGATCCCGACAGCAACGGGCATTTTGGTATCTTTGGGGGCAGATACGTTCCCGAAACGCTGATGCCCGCTCTTTTAGAGCTGGATAAGCAGTATAAAAAATTTCGTTTTGACAAAGCGTTTTGGCAGGAGGTGGACGCGTATTATAAAGATTACGTCGGCCGGCCCAGTCCGCTGTATTACGCCAAAAACGTCAGCGAACAGCTGGGGGCAAAGATCTATTTTAAACGAGAAGATCTCAATCACACCGGCGCCCACAAGGTCAACAACGTCATCGCCCAGGGGCTTTTGGCTAAAAAGATGGGCAAGGAAAAGATTATCGCGGAAACGGGCGCGGGCCAGCACGGCGTGGCTACCGCTACCATCGCGGCGCTTTTGAATCTGGACTGTACCATTTTTATGGGAGCCAAGGACGTGGCCAGACAGGAACTCAACGTTTTTCGCATGAAGCTGCTTGGAGCCAGGGTGGTGCCTGTGGAAAACGGCAGCAAGACGTTGAAAGACGCGATGAATGAAGCGATCAGAAACTGGGTGACCAACGCCAGAGATACCTTTTATGTGATCGGCACCGTCGCGGGACCCCATCCCTATCCGCTTATGGTGCGTGATTTTCAAGCTATCATCGGCTATGAGGCAAGGCGGCAGTTTTTAGAAAAAGAGGGCAAACTCCCCGATCAGGTCATTGCCTGTATCGGCGGGGGCAGCAACGCCATCGGAACGTTTTCGCATTTTTTAGAAGATGAAAGCGTCCAATGCATCGGTATCGAAGCAGGCGGTCTTGGCACGCATACGCAAAAACACGGCGCCAGTCTGGCAAAAGGCAGTCCCGGCGTGCTGCACGGGCAGATGAGTTATCTGCTTCAAGATGACAACGGCCAGGTTCAGGAAGCCCACTCCTTTTCTGCGGGACTGGATTACCCCGGGATCGGGCCTGAACATTCGTTT
>CAYUAC010000128.1:0-4988 GCA_964442515.1 uncultured Campylobacterales bacterium
AAAATACAAAACGCCCGTATAACCGTAACGATACAAAAACACAATCACAAAAAGATCAGCATTTCTGTAAAAGACAATGCCGGCGGCATTGATGATGCGATAAAAGAAAAACTGTTTCATCCAAATTTCACGACCAAAGGCAAAAAAGGAAGCGGTCTGGGCTTATATATGAGCAAAACCATCATTAAAGAAAAGTTTTTCGGCAATATCTATGCAGACAACAGTCCTAACGGCGGTGCAATCTTTACCGTGATTATCCCTGTTATTTCCAATGATCAAAACACTCTTGACCAAGGTCAAGATAAGCAGAAGTAAAAATTACTATAATTTTACTATATACACAATAAAGGACAGATCATGAAAAAAACAATATTCGCAGCCCTTGCAACAGCACTCTTTACGACCGTTTCGTTTGCAGCAGACGGGGAATCTCTTTACGGCAAATGCGCCGCATGCCACGGTGCCAACGGAGAAAAAGTCGCTCTTGGCAAGAGCAAAGTCATCAAAGATATGAGCAAGGAAGATTTCATCGCGGCGATGCAGGGGTACAAAGACGGTACCTACGGCGGCGCGATGAAGAGTATGATGATGGGGCAGGTTGCAACCCTGAACAAAGAACAGATCGAAGCGATCGCTGATTACATCGTCAAATAACTCAAAACAAAGAGCAGGTCAGTTTCGCCAGCAGCGTTTTGAGCTGCTCTTTTTCCTCATCGTTTAAACTCTCCAAACTTTTTTCTTTAATCGCAGTCAAATCCCGGATACATTCCTGTACGACCTCTTCGCCGGCTGTTTCTAAGCAGACCAGTTTGTTTCGTCTGTCGTCAGGATCGCTTTGCCTGAAAATAAAGCCCCGGTTTTGCAGCTTTTTAAGCACCTTGGTCATGCCGCCTGAAGAAAACAGTGTGGCTTTGTACAGATCGGTAGGCAGCATCTGTTTGCCGTTGAAAAACAGCGCGGCCAGTACGTCCACATCCGAATGCAGCAGGTCATAGCGCTGCTTGAGCATCCTTTCGCTTTCATTGAAAGAGTGCTTGTGAATCAATGCAATAGGCAAAAAGATCCCAAAGACTTCATATTGGGGCATTTTGGCGGTGGTTTGAAAAAAGTGTTCAATATATTTTTTATCCATAACCGTTATTATAGCATATGCAATTTATTTATCTTTCCAGAAAGAGAGTTTTAAGTTTGTACTGGTAAAATTACGTTGATTATACTCATACAAGGACGGGACGATGAAACAGATACTAGTGCTTGCATTTCCGTTTTTGCTGTTTGCCCAGACCCTGGAAGAACTCATCGATCTGGCCCAGAACAACAAAAACATCCAGGCTATGCAACAGCAGGAACAAGCCCTGCAACAGGAATACGAAAGCGCCCAAAGCGGCTACCTTCCCCAGATCAATCTGGGTGCCGGCTACGCCACGGCCAAGGAAGAAACCGCCGCTACGCCAAAAAAGAGCGCCAGCGCGTATGTAGAAGCCACCTACAGCCTTTATGACGGCGGCAGAAAAGATGATCTTTACGGCAGTTACGAACAAAGCATCAAAGCATCCCAAAAAAGCACCAAGGCGCAAAAAGATGCCACCGCATTGGAAGTGATCCGGCATTATTTCAACTACAACTCCCTGCTTGGCCAGAAAGAAGCCACGCAGCAGCAGATCAAACAGCTGCAGGCGCAGAAAAAGCGCATCACCTCTATGTTAAAGGCGGGAACGGCTACGCAGGATGAGTTGCAAAAGATTATTTCAAACGTCCAAAGCGCCAGGCTCAACCTGCACCAGATAGAGTTGGATATGCAAACCATCATCCACAATCTGGGTTACTTAACGGGCCGCAAGGTTGCCATAGACAGCGGCAGCGCTATTGCCTACGCAAACCCAAAAAGCGCCAAGCGAGCCGATATAAAAGCCATGCAGCTGCAAACCAAAGCCGCCAAATATGAAGCACAGATGGAAAAAAGCGGCTTCATGCCCCAACTGACGCTTGAAAACAGATTGAGTTATTATGAAAACGACTACGACAACGCCGCATATGAAAGCGATTACGACACCCAAAACATTCTTTCACTCAATCTGCGGTGGAATATTTTTGATTTTGGACAAACACAAAAAAGTTATGAAGCCAAACACAAACGCTACCTGGCTTCCAAGCTGCAAACCCGATACCAAAAACAAAAAGCAGATACCGATCTTGCCCTTGCAAAAAGAGGCTACGCGATAGCCAAACTGCAGATCGATTCGGCCAAAGAGGGACTTAAAGCAGCCAGAGAAACCTACGGTGTCATCAAATCCAAATACGAAAACGGCCTGGTCAACAACGTCACCTATCTGCAGGCTCTCAGCGAACAGGTTCAAGCCCAAAGCAGCCTGCAAAGCGCGCTGAATGAATTTGAAATCAAAAAAGCCCTCCTGCTCTATCACGGAGGAAAACCGATGAAGGAGTATATCCAATGAATAAAACAATTATAACCGCCGCAATCCTGGCCCTGGCGCTGACAGGGTGTTCGCAGCAGGACAACAGCCAAAAACAGGCCGGCAGCGCCAAAGAGCAGGAGCGCCCGCCGATGCCGGTGCAAGTTTTTGAAGTCAAACAAAAAGAAACCACCATCGACAAAACCTATTCAGCCGTGATCAAACCCTACGCCAAGGTCACCGTCCCGGCCCGTGTGGGCGGCGAACTGGTTGCCAAACATTTCAATGAAGGCGATATCGTCAAAAAAGGGCAGCTGCTGTATACCATAGAACAAGACGTATATGAAACAAGGGTGCAAAAAGCGCAAGCGGCTACGCAAAAAGCCCGGGCAGCCTTTGAAAAGGCGAAAAAAGATTTCAAACGAGCCAAGTCTTTACACGGTTCTGATTCTATCAGCGACCAGGATTATGATTCATACGTTTTTGCGTACGAAGACGCCAGGGCGGCCCTGGCTGAAAGTAAAGCCGCGTTGCGACAGGCTAAAATCGAGTATGACTACACCACAATCAAAGCCCCCGTCACCGGACAGGCGGGAACAAAACTGCAGGATGTGGGCAGCATCGTAGGCACCGGCGGGGGCAATACAGACCTGGTCGAGATTACGGCTACAAACCCCGTCTACGCGCACTTTTCACTGCCAAAGCAGGATGTTCACAGCTATCTGGACCAGATCAAAAACAACAAGGTACAAATCTCTTTGAAACACTTGCCCGATCAAAAAGGCACCATCGATTATATCGCCGCTTCCATCGACGGCGATACCGACACCCTGCCCCTTCGGGCCAGATTTGAAAACAGGCAGGGCAAAATCCTGCTTGGGGAGTTTACGAAAGTAGTCATTGAAGGGCTCAAGCTTGAAGATGTCAATATCATCCCCCAAAAAGCGCTTTTAAAAACGCCAAAGGGCAACTTTGTCTACGTGGTCAAAGAGGGCACGGCACAGATGGTACCGGTACAAACGGGCATCCTCACCGATGCGGGGCTGGTTGTTAAAAGCGGCGTCAAACCCGGTGACAGAGTTATCCTGACCAATCTGGCCAAACTCCGGCCCAAAAGCAAAGTCCAAATAGCAGGGAGCAAATAATCCATGTTTTCAGCATTTTTTATTAAACGTCCGGTCTTTTCGGCCGTCGCTTCGATCATAATCGTACTGGCGGGGCTGGCGGCGATGATCAATCTGCCGGTGCAGCAGTACCCAAGAGTCATCCCGCCCCAGATTATCGTCAACGCCGCTTATCCGGGCGCGGGCGCGCAGACGCTGTCTGAAACCGTCGCGGCTCCGCTGGAAGAGTCCATTAACGGCGTTAATGATATGATCTATATGAACTCAGTGGCCGAAGACAGCGGACAGGTAAGCATCAACGTCTTTTTTGAGGTGGGCAAGGACCCCGACGCGGCCAAGATTGATGTCAACAACCGCGTCCAGGCAGCCCTATCCAACCTGCCCCAGGCCGTACAGCGCCAGGGCGTGACGGTTCGGGAGCGCTCCCCCAGCGTACTGCAGTTTATTACGCTGTATTCGCCCAACGATCAAAGGGATTTGAAATACCTGGCTAACTACGCACTGCTTAATATCGCCGAAGATCTCAAGCGTATCCCGGGAGTGGGCGGCGCGACCGTTTTTGGCGGCAAAGAGTACGCCATGCGCGTGTGGATCGATCCGCAGAAACTGGCCAAGCACAACCTCTCCACCAGTGAAGTCATCGGGGCCATAGAGGAACAAAACCGCCAGTACGCCGCGGGCAAATTCGCCGCCCAGCCGCTGGAAGATAAAAAGATGTTTACCTACACCATCGAAACGCAAAAACGTCTTGACAAACCAGAAGAGTTTGGCCAAATCATGCTTAAAACCAACGAAGACGGCAGTTCGCTGCGCTTAAACGATGTAGCCACCGTCGAACTCGGCGCGCAAAACTACAGCGTGGCCACCGAACTCAACAACAACCCCGCCATCCCAATCGGCGTCTTTTTGCAAAGCGGGGCCAACGCGCTGCAAACGGCCAAAGCGGTGAACAAAACCCTTGAAGAAGCCGCTACCAACTTCCCCGAAGGCGTAGGATATGAAGTCCCCTATGACAGTACCGAGTTTGTCGATATCTCCATTAAAGAGGTGGCAAAGACGTTTATTGAAGCGATTGTCTTAGTCGTTGCCATTATCTACCTTTTCCTGCAAAACTGGAGGGCAACGCTGATCCCCGTTTTGGCCGTACCCGTATCCATCATCGGTGCCTTTGCCGGGATGTACGCCCTTGGCTTTAGTATCAACCTGCTCACACTGTTTGGCCTGGTGCTTTCTATCGGGATCGTCGTGGATGACGCCATCATCGTTATTGAAAACGTCCAGCGCCACCTGCAGGAGGGCATGAAGCCGAAAGAAGCGGCTTTTACGGCGATGAAAGAGGTCCAAAGCGCGCTGATCGCGATCGTGCTGGTCCTTTCAGCGGTGTTTATTCCCGTGGCGTTCATGGGCGGCCTCAGCGGGGAGATGTATAAAAAGTATGCCGTGACCACCG
>CAYUAC010000129.1:0-4923 GCA_964442515.1 uncultured Campylobacterales bacterium
GTTTCTTTCTTCAAAGCTTTCACTCCAAAGCAGGCTGCAAGTACAAAGCGGCATCGATAACCAAAACATGGACTCATCCCAAAACTTCAGTCCGGCAGGCACGTACGGAGTGCGTGGGTACAAAAGCGGCGAAGTCAGCGGCGACAAAGGCTACCTGGCGTCTTTGCAGCTTGATTACAGCCTGCCGGCGTACAAAAACGTACGCCACAGGGTCTTTCCCTTTCTTGATCACGCCAAGGTATGGTACGACCAAAACCCGCAAGATGATGCAGAAGATAATGACAGGGTATTGTACGCAGCAGGGATTGGATACAGCGCCAGTTATAAAGCTATGAATCTGCAAGCCACGCTTGCAAGAGGCTTTGGGCCTGATAGAACCCCAAGTGCCGATGGAGGCAGGGCGGATGAAAACCTGCTGCTGGTTCAGGCGATGTGGAGGTTTTAATCAGATAACAAAAAAGGAGGCTATGAAAAAAAGACTATTTATGCAAACGGTCTGAAAATTTGGCAAGCATCTTGGTCACAATCATCGCCCCGGCAAAGATCAGACCAAGACCGCCGAGATAATACGCCGCGGTGAGAATAATCTCCATCAGTTTTCTCCCAGTGCTTTGATCAGGTCGCTGTAGTGTTCGAGGTGGTGAAAGGATTTTTCATACCGCCACCGAAGCACAAACCCCGCAATCTTGGCTCTTTTTTCAGTATCCAGGTTTTCGGCTCTGCCAAAGTAGGCCAGATTGCTGTTTTTGGCCCGCTTGATACCTCTGTCATCGACTGACTGGATTGCAATAATCTGCGCGTAGCGCTTTTGGCGGGGCTGTCCGAGGTCATGTTTTTGCAGGGAGATGCCTGTTAAGTTCATAGCGCCGTAATCAAAGATCGTTTCAAAGTCTTCATGCTTTTTGCCGATATCAAGATCGGTAAAAAGTTCCTTTAAAAGGCGCAGGTTTTCTTTGCGGGTGGTTTCGTGGGTGGTGATCTGGCTGGTTAAAGCCTTCAGTCTTTCAAAACTACTCATTGAAAATGATAATTTCGTACTTGCTTTTGGTGGTGACCATGGAACGGTTTTTGGCGATGGAGGAATCGGAACCGTGCTTGCTGAGCTTGTCTCTGAGTTCATCGATCTCTTCAGTCATCGCTTCCATTTTATCTTTCATCTGTAAAATAATATCAACGCCCGCGATATTGACGCCCAGTTCTCTGGTGAGTTTAAGCACCATTTTGATCTTGTCGATGTCGCGCTGGGAATACAGCCGCATTTTGCCCCCGGTACGCGAAGGGGTGATAAGTCCTTCCTTTTCGTACTGCCGCAGCGTCTGGGGGTGGATATCCAGCATGTTTGCCACAACGCTGATCAGATAGACGGGTTCGTCATAGCTATGCATCGGGCAATCCTTCCTTCATGGCTTTGACCAGGTCGCCGTCGAGTTCGTTTACGTCAGGCAGGCTGATCACTGCTTTGAGGTATAAATCGCCGTTGAGCGCCGTTTTTCTGTTGGGCGCGCCTTTGCCCCTGAGGCGGAACTTTCTGCCGTTGCCGGTGTTTTCTGGCACCTTGAGCGTGACCTCTTTTTCCAGTGTTTTGACGCTGACTTTGCCGCCAAAAAGCGCTGTTTTCAGCGGTACTTTGATCTCTTTGATCAAATCATCGCCGACGCGTTCATACTCGTCACTGTCTGCGACGTTGACTTTCAGCAGCAGATCGCCCCGCTGGCCCTGCATCGCTTTGCCTTTGCCCCGCACGCGAAGCGTTTCGCCGCTTTTGATGCCCGCAGGAATCTTAATGTCAAAACTTTCTCCGCCCTGCAGGCTGATATTTCGCTTGCCGCCCGTGATCGCCGTTTCAAACGGGATGGTGATCTGAGACTGGATATCCAGATCGACTCCGCCGAAACCGCCCGCGTCAAAGCCGCTGAAACCGCCAAAGCCCGAAGCGCCGCCGAAACCGCCGGCACGTCCGCCCTGGGCACCGAAGATTGAGTTAAGGATATCATCCAGATCAACACCGCCTGCGCCCGCTTGTCCCTGAGCAAAATCATGGAAATTCTGGCCGCCGAACATACTGTCGCCGTACTGGTCGTACTGGGCTTTCTTCTTGGGGTCGCTGAGCACTTCATATGCGGCGTTTATCTCTTTGAACTTTTCCTCGGCGCCTTCGTCTTTATTGATATCGGGGTGGTATTTGCGCGCCAGCCGCCGATAGGCTTTTTTGATTTCGCTTTCACTGGCACCTTCGCTTACGTTTAACGTTTCGTATAAACTTTTGCTCACTTGTCATCCTTTACTGCTAAAATTGTTGAGATTGTTTATGAATTAGTAGATAGTATATCATAAAGGTTTAGTCTTTGTCAATCAAGGTTGAGGGGTTATTGGTGTGCGTCTGTGCTGTTGCCGGTATTGAAGCTGTAAGAACTTCCAAGCAGTCTTGCAGGAATACTGTAGTCATTTGAAATTATTGCAGTGGTTCCATAGTAGGGACACGTAGCAAAAACGGATATTCTGACTGCATCAAACTCTTTGATGTCGTCAATAATATTGTTGTTATTTGTAAGCAGAATCTGGTGCGCATTGTGATAATAAAATTTGTCTTTTTTATCATATTTATGGATATACAGTATCTCCTTTGCAGCGACTTCTTTCAATCGTATCAAAGGAATGCTGTCAGCCGGAGCCAGATTTTTCAACCCTTCCAGCTGAATAACGACATTTGAAATATCTTTATCTGTATAATTAATGAGTTTAAAAGCAATTGCAGGCTTTTTGTCGTAACTTCGTGTATTTTCGATCAGGCATTTTGACAGCTTGATTTTTGGCTGGTTTTTTTCATTGTTTGTCTTTTGAAAATATTTTGACGCAACATAGCTTGCGATGGCACCGACTATACCACCGCTTAATATATTGAGTATAAAATCCCCCATGTTGCCGTTACTCGTTTATTTCATCGAATAAAAACATTTTGACTCCTTTGATGAGAGGTGACCTGTAAAACAATCTATACAAATTATAACATATGAAAATAAATTTCTATTTATACATCGCCGAGCCGATGCGCACCATGTTTGATCCGCATTTGATCGCCAGTTCGTAGTCTGCACTCATGCCCATCGAACAGATCTGTCCGCCGCTTTTTTCGTAAATGTCTCTTGTGATTTCAAAGCTTTTTGCTATCTTTTTTTCATCCTCGCTGTGGGCGCCGATGGTCATGACGCCTTTGAGGTTGAGACTGGGGCATTCTGACTTGATGCGTTCATATGTTTCAAGGGCTTTCTGGGGATCGACGCCGGCTTTGCTTTCTTCGCCGCTGCTGTTGATCTGCAGCAGGCAGTTGACTGTACCCTCGGTTCTTTTGTCGATGTTTTGGGCCAGTTTGAAACTGTCTACGGAGTGGATGAGCGCGGGTTTGGCCGCCAGCAGGTGGTTGATCTTGTTTTTTTGCAGCCGGCCGATGAAGTGCCACTCAATAGGCAGATCGCTTAATTCTTCCGCGCGGGCCGTGTATTGCTGCACCTTGCTTTCGCCAAAGGCTCTCTGGCCCAGACCGTACAGTTTGCGGATCGTGTCGGTGTCGGTGTATTTGGTGACACCGACGACTTTGACGATGTGGTGGGCGCTGACGGCGAGTCTGGCGTCTTCTACCTTTTGCATGATCGTATCAAGATTGTGTTCTAAATGTGTCATTTGTTAGCCTCCCATTATTCGGTTGATATCATTATACAGCCCAAGCGTCATCAAAGAGATCAAAAATCCCCATCCCGCAAGCGTCAGCGAATACAGCGCCTGTTGGCTCGGTGGGCGGCGCATAATGATCTCATACAGATTAAACAAGATATGACCCCCGTCAAGAGCGGGGATGGGCAGCAGGTTTAAAATGCCAAGGTTGACTGAGATCAGCGCGGTGAACATAAAAAGGGTGACAATCCCCGCTTCAGTCGCCTGGGCGCTAAACTGCACGATAGAAACCACCCCGCCGATCTGGTCGGCTCCGACCACGCCCTGGATCAGTTTTTGGATACTTTTGGCTATCAAAAGCATCGCGTCGGCTGTTTTGTCATACGCGTACGCCAGCGCCTGCCCGGCGCCCATCTGCGTCGTGATTGTATCGCCGCTTGGGGCGATGCCGATCATTTTTCGCTTTACACTCTCGCCAAAGAGGTTCTGCGTTTGCAGAATTTGCGGTTTGACCTGTATGGTTTGCACAGTCCCGTCTCTGGCAATTTTCAAAGTCAGCGTACCTTCCGCGCCGGTGATGGCGCTGCTCATATCTTTCCAAAGTACGATTTTTTCATTATTGATAGCGACAATTTTATCATCTTTTTGCAACCCGGCCCTGGCCGCCGGAGAGCCTTCATTGACCTGACCGACGGTGGCCGTTAACTGCTGTACCCCGATAAAGGCTACAAAAAGATACAGTACAAAAGCGATCAGGAAGTTGGCAAAGGGACCCGCAAAAAGGATGCAGATACGCTGCCACGGAGCCAGGGCGTTGTAACTGTCTGGGTCGTTTGAAACCTTTGTCGGGTCGCTGTCATCCTGACCTTTCATCTGTACAAAGCCCCCAAGGGGGATGGCGCTGAGGGTGTAGCGGGTGCCGCTTATGGTTTTGCTTACCAGCGCGCGTCCGAAACCAACCGAAAAGCGCTCGACATGCACCCCAAAAAACCTGGCGGCGACAAAGTGGCCCAGTTCGTGAAAAAAGATCAAAAACGAAATAACTAACAGTGCAACGAGTATGGACACATCAATCCTTTGTGGGGGTTTTGAGAAAAAGATGCAGCGCATCGATCTCTGCAACGGTCAGGTTATAGGTGGGCATGGCGCTTGGAGCCTGCTGCAGCGCTTCGATGAGGCTTTTTTTGTCAATCCCGACGATACCCGGTCCCCTGAGCTGTTTCTGGTTTTTTTCTTCCGTGTATGCAGCAATCA
>CAYUAC010000130.1:0-4889 GCA_964442515.1 uncultured Campylobacterales bacterium
TGAAGTGTTCAAAAACCTGCTGCAGAAAACCCCTGCGCAGGCTGTTTGACATGGTAGAATTTGGCCAAATCGATTTTGAAGAGATCGCATTTTTGATAGAACAGAGGCAAGCATGTCAAATATAACCCTGCAAAATTTCGCCGACTGGGTCAAATCCCGCGGCTATGAGGACACAATCCCCACCGACCCCCAAAAGCTCAAAACCCTCAGCGTACTTGATCTAAGCAAGCGCCACCTGCGCCACCTGCCCGAATCCATCGGCGCGCTGGAAAATCTGAGCGTATTGAAGTTGTCGTTTAACTACCTCTCCAAGCTGCCGGGCTCCCTTGGCAGGCTGAGCAAACTCAAAAACCTGCAGTGCGATCACAACCGTCTCAAAGCGCTGCCACAGACGCTGACCAGGCTACAATCGCTGATCATCTTAAACTGCGGGGGCAACCACCTGCAAGAACTGCCCCACGATATCGGAAAGCTGCACAACCTCACGCGGGTGATGGCGGGCTATAACGGCTTGCAAACCCTGCCGGAGAGTTTTGAGAGGCTGCACAAGCTGCTCTACTTGGACCTGGATAGCAACGAGCTGACCCACCTGCCCAATCTGTTTGAAAAGATGGACAACCTGTACTTTATGAATCTGTCCTACAACCGATTGGAAACGATCCCGGCATCGGTGTATCGCCTCAGCTTCTTGGAGATGCTTTTGATGGAGCACAACGGCATCACCGAGCTGCCCCCGCTGGAGCAGATGCACTCGCTGCGCAATCTCAACCTCAACGAAAACCTGATCGAGCAGATCGAGGCGGATTTTTCCTATCTGGAGGATTTGGAAATCTTTTCCATTGAAAACAACAAGCTTTATGAACTGCCAAAAGGCATCTGCAGCTTGCAAAAACTGGGCACCATCAACGCCGCGCACAACCGCTTACAAGCGCTGCCTGAGTGCATAGCGCAGATGCAGGCGCTGGAGGAGCTGGACGTGGAGGATAACGCCATCGCTTCACTTCCAGCGGGGTTTGAAACGCTGAGCAAACTGCAGACGCTTTATATCGGGAGCAACAAAGTAGGGCAGCTTCCCAAGATGCCCGGGCTAGAATTTTGCGATCTGGAACGGTAAATGCAAATATCTTTCAAACTGAAACAAAGGATCAATTATGTCAGTACGTATCACCGAAGAATGCATTAACTGTGAAGCCTGTGAACCCGAGTGTCCGGTCGCGGCGATCTTGGGCGAGGATAACCCAAAAAACCCCTTTGACGACCGCTACTACGTCAAACCAGAAAGCTGTGTGGAGTGCGTAGGGCACGCCGATGAACCCAGATGCGCAGAAGCCTGTCCCACCGAAGGGGCGATCGTGTGGGATATGCCCTATCAGCCCGAGTATGAAAAGCACTATGTTACGGGTCACGAAGAGGGACAGTACGCGATCCGAATACACAAGAAAAAGGGAATGATGCTGCCTTCCGTGAAATCACAGCCGTATTTGGAAGATATCTCCATGGAGGCCAGAGAGGCCGGCGAAAATGTAGGGGACTTTTAGGTATAATACCCCTAAAAAGGGGCCGCTTTGCTGCACGTGGCGATAATGTTGTTTTTACTTTTTGTTATGGTCAGTATCGTTACCTGGAGCGTAAAAACGGGGATCTCGCCCATGTTCAGCTCACCCAAAGCCACACGCCGTATGGTTGCGCTTAGTACCGCCTCAGCCCATGAACATATCGTCGATCTTGGCTCGGGGTGGGGCACGCTCGCACTTGCCGCAGCCAGAGCCAATCCGCATAAAACCGTCATCGGCTACGAACTCTCGCCCATACCCTTGTATTTTTCCAAGCTTTTGAAGCTGCTTTTTGCCCAGCGCAACCTGCACTTTGAGCATCTTGATTTTTTCACTTTACCTTTTGAAACAGATACACTCTATCTGTGCTACCTCTACCCCGGCGCCATGGAGCGGCTGCAAAGCAAGCTAGAAAGCAGCGCCGTTAAGCCTGAGCTTATAAGCAATACTTTTGCGCTTCCCGGCTACAGCGAGGATAAGCGCGTCACTTTGCGCGATCTGTACGCTACGCCGCTGTATATGTACCGGGAATTTTGATCACCATCTAAAATTTCCAGCTAACCCGGCCGTAGATATTTCTGCCTTCACTTGGATATCCGTAAGCACTCTGATAATTTTTATCAAACAGATTTTTTATACCAACCGTTAGGTCAAAATCCTTTGAAAACGCACCGCTGATATATACATTGGTTACAGAGTAAGAGGGTAAAGTCTTTATATTGCTGTTGGTCTCATCTTTTCTTTTGCCGATATAAAGATATTGTATATTGGCACTGTATCTTTGACTGATATCGATCTTGTCTTCTATAACCAGTTTGTGTCCGGGAACCAGTGCTAAATCCCTACCGCTGCCGTCTTTGGCTATGGTATATGCGTATCCAAGTGTAACGTTATGGGTATTGAAATAGTTGTTTTCATATCTGAACTCACCTCCTTTATGCACGGCGCTGTCGATATTTACAAATGCGTTGTTGTTATACTCGATTTTATCTTCTATGTCATAATAAAACGCCGATACAGAGTACAGACCATAGTCTAAAAATTTTTTATATCCGATCTCGGTGTTATGGGAAGATTCCGCTTTTAACCCCGTATTTACGGCATTGTGAGGGAAAAAAGCAAACATTTCCGCCATAAAAGGCATTCTGGTTGTTTTGGAATGGGAGACGTAGTACAGGTTTGTGGCTTGTAAATAATGCATTCCTGCCTGGTAATCCACGGTCTGTGTTTCAACGCCTTTTTCATTTTGCGTGTACGCGGGGTCGCCGTCATAATCGACTTTTACGGGTTTGAAGTCTTTATAGGTTATGGCACCGGTGATTGTAAGATTGTCATATACCTTTTTGCCGATAACGCTGCCGCTGAGATTTCGGTATTGAAATGTTGGGACGTAGCTGCTGCCGTCTCGTTTCCATACGTGTTCATCCCTTTGGTATTTGAGTACAAAAGAGAGTTCGTCTCTGTCTTTTTTGAATTTTGTTTTACCGATGATGCCTATTCTCTCATCGTCGTATAAACTTGAGGGAAAAAGGAGTGTCTGAAAACTCTTATCTGTATAAAAATCATAGATATCTTCATACCGGTCGTAATAAAGCCGTACATTTGCCTCAAAATCATTTTCTATATGATCATAATATCCGTACAAACTTTCTAAGTCTTTTTTGTTCATTCGTTGGTAGCCCTCACTGTTGTCATAGACATTTGGGGCAATGCCAAAGTCGCTTTTGGAATCTTTGTATTTTAATGCAAGGGAATCAGTACCGTTGAGATAATAGCTGCCTTTTATTTCATAGCTGATCAGGTTGTTGTCGCTATTGAGCCTGTCTTTTGAGGGTTGTTCTGCCGTAGTGCTAAAATCATCACTTAATGTAAAACTGTCTTGGTCATACCGGTTGAGATTAAACTGCAAAGCATAATCTTTTTGTTTTGTTCCCACATAAAGCTTTTGCTGCTCATCACTTTGTGAAACCGTGCTGCTAACGTGTCCCTCATACGTGTCTCTGGGCGTTTTAGAAGAGAGTTCTATATCCGAACCCATTGACGATACGCCTAAAGATGAGGGTGTGATTAACATATTGGAACTCATTTTATACATGTTGTAGTTATAGTAAAAATCTATATTACCGCCTGTGGTTCTATACACCGGTATTAAATCTTCTATCATATTGGTCGCTCTGGGTCTTATACCTCTAAACGAAACGGTGTTTTTATTATGGTGATCTTGTACAATGAGATACGATACGTCACTTCTTAGTTTTTCTACAAAGGTTTGTTCTTTTTTTTCGTCACTGTCTTTAACCGTTATGAAATTATCGGTAATATCGATTTTTGGAGCAGATATTGTGATAGCTTGATCACCGGCACATAAAGAGGTAATAATCAAAAAATATACGAACGTTTTTTGCAAAAACAACCTTTTTTGATGCAAATTATATCATAGCGTGATCTTTGCGTTTTTGAGTGTTTTTAGTATGGCATATTGTTGTTTAAAACCAATTCGATAAATTTTCTTTTTCTCAAAAAGGGACCCGTATAATTGCATGTTCAAAAAGTAAATATGCTATAATTAAATAAAGGAGACCATATGACAGCTGTAAAACAAGAAGCACAAGATATTATCCAAAATCTGCCTGATGACTGTACATATGAGGATATTCAATATCATCTTTACGTCGTAGAAAAGATCAAAAACGGCATAGACCGTGCAGAAAAAGGTGGAGTTTTTGCTCATCAAGATGCAAAAGAGAAAATGGCTAAATGGCTTTCAGATTAAAGTGGTCAGAAGAAGCTCTCGAAGATATTGAATCTATTGCACAGTATATAGAAAAAGATTCCCCAGTTTATGCACAATCTGTTGTTTCAAAGTTCTTTGAAAAATCTGAAAATCTAGAAAACTTTTCAGAAGCAGGGCGCATAGTTCCCGAACTTAATGACAACGCTATTCGTGAAATATTTGTGTATAGTTATAGACTGATTTACAAAATAGAGAAAAATATTATTTTATTTGTAGCTGTAGTGCACGGTAAAAGACTTCTTGAAAACCATAAAAGCATAAATTCATTGTAAGAAGTAGATACGATTCTTTTTTGCAGTTTATTGTTTTTTTGGTTAAAAAAGGTATCCAAAATGAAAAAAGAATACGATTTCACAAATGCAGAACAAGGCAAGTTCTACAGACCTATGGAAGAGTTGGATATTCCGATCTATTTAGACGATGAGGTCAAGAGTTTTTTCCTAAAAAAAATGAAAGATACAACGAGTGACTTTTCTTTAAACCAAGTCGTTAATGCTTTGATCAAACAAAAAAGGTTTTTAGATCAAAGAGATTGCTAAAGT
>CAYUAC010000131.1:0-4876 GCA_964442515.1 uncultured Campylobacterales bacterium
CTAATACCTTTCATCCAATATCATTCATCATAGCACACTTTTCTTTAAATAAATCTTTAAATGCAAAAAGTAGATCAAAAAGCAGAGGGTTTGTTTAATTATAAGCGCCCGGGGAGGCGCTGGATGCAGAAGATACGAAGACGTTACACCAGTGCCAGTTTCAACACCTCTTTGACATCTGTGACAGGCTTGATCTGTACATGATCAAGCACTTCTTTGGGGATATCTTCCAAATCACGCTCATAATTTTTCTGCGGGACAAGCGCAGTTTTGACCCCGGCTTTGTACGCGGCAATCAGTTTTTCTTTAAGCCCGCCGATTGGCAGGACTTCGCCGGTGAGCGTCACTTCGCCGGTCATGGCTACGTCGTTTCGCACTTTTTTACCGCTGAGGATCGAAGCGATCGCAGTAACCATCGTGATCCCGGCACTGGGGCCGTCTTTTGGCGTAGCGCCTTCGGGGACGTGGATATGCAGGTCGTATTCTTTGTACACCTCATCTTTGGCATTGACATCGTTATTGTCTATCATAGTCTTGACGCAGGTAAAAGCGATCTTGGCCGATTCTTTCATCACATCACCCAGTTTGCCCGTCAGCTGGATATTGCCCTTGCCTTTGATCCTGGCGGCTTCCACCTTCAGCACGTCACCGCCGACTGAAGTCCACGCAAGGCCGTTTACCACACCGACCTGGGGGTTTTTATCGATCTTGGAAAATTCAAAGACCTCTTTATCCACAAACTCTTTGAGGTTTTTCAGCGTCACCGAAATCTTGTCGCTTTCTTTGGCCAGGATTTTGCGCACCCCTCTTCGGATCACCTTGGCGATCTCTCGGCGCAGATTCCGCACGCCCGGTTCTCTGGTATAGTTTTCTATAAGCTGTTCCAGCGCTTTTTTTGAAACCGAGAACTCTTTTTTTTGCAGGGAGTGCTTTTTGAGTTCCTGAGGGATCAGGTAGCGGTTGGCGATCTGAAACTTTTGATTTGGCGTATAGCTGCTAAGGTGGATAAATTCCATCCTATCTCGCAGCGGCGCGGGGATCGTACCCAGATCGTTTGCCGTGGCGATAAAGATCGTCTGAGAAATATCGATATGAAAGTTAAGATACAGATCCCTGAAATCACTGTTTTGTTCCGGATCCAGTATCTCAAGCAGCACGGAGGTAGGATCGCCCCTGTAGTTTCGGCCCACTTTATCGATCTCGTCAAAGACCACCACCGGATTCATCGTCTTGGCATCAATGAGCCCCTGTACCACGCGGCCGGGCATCGCACCGATATAGGTTCGTCTGTGGCCTCTGAGTTCGTTCACGTCTTCCAGCCCGCCAAGCGCGATTCGCACCAGTTCACGCTTGAGCGCTTTAGAGATGGAGTTGGCCAGAGAGGTTTTGCCAACACCCGGAGGCCCTACAAAGCAGATGATCGCGCCGTCTTTGTCAATCGACTGTCCTCTTAGCTTGGCCAGCTGCTTGACAGCAAAATACTCCAGTATCCTATCTTTTGCCTTTTCCAGCGCGTAATGATCGCTGTCAAGCTGTTTTTGCACATCTTTGATATCCAGCGGCTTCTTGCTGTACTTGCCAAAGGGGATATCAAGCACCCACTCCAGATAGCTTTGGATCATACTGGCATCCCCGCTGTCAGGGTGCATCTGCGAAAGACGGTTGATCTGTTTGGGTATCTCTTTTTTGGCGTCTTCTTTCAAAAACTTCTTGATTAATTCAAACTTTTTACGGTAGTTTTCAATCTCTTCATCCCGCTGATTGTCCGTTCCCAGCTCTTTTTGGATCTGCTTAAGCTGTTCGCGCAGAAAATACTCTTTGTTGGTTTTATCCATTTTAGAGTGGACCTTGGATTTGATCTCTTTTTGCAGCTTGTACGCTTCGATCTCCTGATTGATCTGGGATACGATCGCAAGCAGGCGCTTTTCCAGATTGGTTTGGATAAAAAGATCGTACGCCGTCTGTTTTTTCATTTTCAGCATCGAACAGATCAGATCGGCAATACGCCCGGGATCTTTGTTTTCTTCGATAGTCTTGACCAGATCAAGGGGAAAGTTCTGCCCCGCAATGCCCGAAAACGCGCGCACCTTTTCACGTACCACGTCAAGGATGGCGTCAATTCTTTTTGGATCAACCTCTTCATCGGCCAGCTCGTCAACGGTGGCGATCATGGGATCAACCTGAATCTGTTGCTGTACGCATATCCGCGTCATCCCCTGAAACAAAATCTTCACCCGGCCGTCAGGCAGATCGATCTTGCGCATAATCGTTCCGGCTACGCCGCACGCGTACACACTGTCAAAGTCACGCTCGCCTTCCATACCAGGTTTGCTTGGGATCACGGCCAGCATAGAGTTGTGTTCAAAAGCGAAATCGATCGCTTTTTTATTATCTTCGTCGCTGACGAAGATGGGGGAAATCATAAAAGGATATAAAAACAGGTCGTCTTCCACCAAAACGGGAAGATCGGTTGGAAACTCTTCATAATCGTTTAATTGCATATAGTTGCTTCCTTACTCAAAAATTATTTGTATTAAAGATTTCTCGGGGAGTTTGAGATCACTGCCGGCGATCCACGAACTCTCGTTTCGCTGCCGGTAGATATCGGCCGCCTTTTCTTTACCGACACGGTCATACAACCCGGCGATATTTTCATTGATCATATATTTTGTCATCTCAAGCTTTGTCTTGATTGTCTCCACCGCCGGCACATAGACCGAATCCGCGTAGTTTTCCAAAAAATACTGCGCATCGGCGATGGTTTCATGGATCAGCTTTTGATTTTTGTTCGTTGCTTTGAGGTGTTTAAACGCACTGTCGACTTTTTTAAACTGATAATACGCCATATTCTGCCCCTGAGCGTAGCGTTTGACATACTCGTCATAATAAAATTCCGCCAGCAGATTTTCCCGGCTGTCCTCATGGGCTTTTGCCAAAATCAGCGTGGCCGCTTCCAGCATCGGCGATTTTGGATGTTCGCTTTGCAGCGAAAGGTAGTAATCATCGGCCATATCCAGATCATAGGTCCGGATCGATTCCACGATCTTTTCATACCAATACGAAGCGGATTTATTATACTCGCTTACGCCCGCTTTGTCCGCACAGCCTGCAAACGCAAAGATTATCGCCGCTGTCATCATAAGATGTAAAACTATTTTTTTCATTGTTCCTGCCTGTTTTTTTGGTGTATTATATACTATTATATCAAATTTCAAAAATCAAAGGTAAACAGTTTTTATCCACCCTGCTTTTTTTGGCGCAATTTCTGCAAACCGTAGACCCCCGCAAATATCCCAAGTCCCAGAAGGTAGCTGAGATACTCACTTGGCAGATGCAGGTATTGTTGCGCGACGTTTGGCAAGAAAAACAGCGGGATCGCGCAGACAAACAGCAGCCTCTCAAAAATATTGGCCCGAATCACGTAATACCCCTGCGAAGCGGTGGCAAACGCAAACATCCCCATCACCGCCGTCGTAAAAATAACGGCGATATCAAAAGGATCGGTAATCCATGTCCACTGTCCGGGGTCTTTGACCCAGTCAAGCATCATAAACTCCGAGTAAAACTCCTCCGGATTGCCCGGTTCTAAAAGCACCAGATTGGGATTAAAAAAGAACATAAACGGCAAAATCGCCGTTCGCATATCATAGACAAAACCCTGCACGCCCGTTTTGATCGGGTCGCTTTTGGCAATAGCGGCCCCCGCGTACGCCGCAATCCCCACCGGAGGCGTGTCATCGGCTAAAATGCCAAAATAAAAGACAAACAGATGCAGCGCGATTAATGGCACCATATACCCGTTTGCCACGCTGAGTTCACTGATCACGGGCACCGTCATTGCCGAGACGATGATATAGTTTGCCGTGGTGGGCAGTCCCATACCGAGAATCAGCGACATCAGCGCCACCAGCAGCAAGATCAGCAGGATATTATTGCCCGCAATGGTTTGGATTACTTCGGTCATAAAAAGCCCCAGCCCCGTAAGCGTGATGGTCCCCACGATGATGCCCGCCGCAGCAGTGGCAATAGCGATGGGGATCATATTCTTAGCCCCGGTAACCATTCCGTGGAAAATATCGATCACGCCTTGCACAAAATGCCCCTTGTGCAGCGGCTGTTTTTGGATCAGCGCTTTTATGGGATACTGGATCAGCATAATGCCCATCATCGTCAGCACGGCAAAAAAACCCGCATACACGGGAGAACGCTGCTCTACAATCAGCAGATACATCAGGTAGATAATGGGCAGCAGGTAGTGCAGGCCGCTTAAAAACGTAGCCAGTTTTGGCGGCAGATTTTCTTTTTTCTCCCCTTTTAGCCCCATTTTCACGCTTTCTAAATGCACCACGTAAAACAGCGCAATATAACTGACCACCGCCGGGATGATTGCGGCCATGATCACCTGCGAATACGCCAGCCCCAAAAACTCGGCGATGATAAAAGCCGCCGCGCCCATAATGGGAGGCATCAGCTGCCCGTTGGTGCTGGCTGCCACCTCCACCGCCGCGGCCTTTTCGCCGCTAAATCCCGACCGTTTCATCAACGGGATGGTAAAATTGCCCGTGGTAACCACGTTAGCGGTGGAACTGCCCGAAATGATCCCCGTCATTCCGCTGGCGGCTACGCTGGCCTTGGCCGGGCCGCCGCGGTACTTGCCAAGCAGGGCATAGGCTAAGTTGATAAAATACTCCCCGGCCCCCGCACGTTCCAGCATCGCGCCAAAAAGGACGAATAAAAAGATAAAATCGGTGCTTACGCCCAGAGGAATCCCGAAAATCCCCTCGCTTGTTAAAAACATCTGCCCGGCCAGCTTGTGCAGGCTGGCCCCCTGGTGGGCGATGATCATTGGCATATACTGGCCAAAATAGGCATACGC
>CAYUAC010000132.1:0-4841 GCA_964442515.1 uncultured Campylobacterales bacterium
ATTACGAATACTCAGAAATCATAAAAAATTTAGAAGAAAAACTGCAAAATATAGAAGATATCATCGACCCCCAAGCATTGGAGTCCAGAAACAAAGAGATCGAGCAGATGCAAAACGATCCTACGTTTTGGGAAGACAGTTCCAAAGCCGCAAAGATCGGCCAGGAAAAAACCCGCATCGAAAAGGTTTTAGCCAGCTTCCATACGCTGCAAACGGACCTCAAAGACGCAAAGGAACTGTTTGACCTTGCCAAGGAAGAAGAGGATGAATCCACGCTGCAGACGCTTTTTGAAGAGGTACCCAGACTGCAAAAAAGCATCAAAGACCTTGAAATAGCGGTGATGCTTGACGGGCCCCACGATGATTCCAACGCCATTGTCTCCATCCACCCGGGTGCGGGGGGGACCGAGAGCCAGGACTGGGCGGATATGCTTTTTCGCATGTATATGCGCTGGGCCGAACGAAGAGGCTTTGGTGTGGAAATCCTGGACAAACAGGCAGGCGAGGAAGCGGGCATCAAAGATGTCAGCTTTCTGATCAAGGGTGAAAACGCCTACGGTTATCTCAAAGCCGAAAACGGCGTGCACCGGCTGGTGCGTATCAGCCCCTTTGATTCCAATGCCAGGCGCCACACCTCTTTTAGCTCAGTCATGATCAGCCCCGAAATCGATGACGATATCGAAATAGAGATCGAAGACAAAGATTTGCGCATTGATACCTACAGGGCCAGCGGCGCGGGCGGTCAGCACGTCAATAAAACCGAAAGCGCTATCCGCATCACCCACCAGCCAAGCGGCATCGTGGTACAGTGCCAAAACGACAGAAGCCAGCACAAGAACAAAGCCACGGCGATGAAGATGCTCAAAAGCCGGCTGTATGAACTGGAACTGGAAAAAAAACAGGCGCAGGCTGACGGGATGGAAAAAAGCGAAATCGGATGGGGCCACCAGATACGAAGCTACGTGTTGGCCCCCTACCAGCAGATCAAAGACAGCCGGAGCAATCAGGCGTATTCCAATGTCGAAAACATCTTAGACGGCGATTTGGATGACGTGATCGAAGGCGTACTGATTGCGGGACAGAAGTAAGGAGTGAAGATGCATGATGATCTGACCAGGCGCAAAATCGGCGTGGAGATCGAATACTCCAATATTACGCTGCCTGATAGCTGCGCGATTATCCAGAATCTCTTTGGCGGTAAGATAAGCAAAACGTCTCGTTACGAATACGATGTCAAAGATACAAAGTTAGGGGATTTTCACCTTGAACTGGATGCGATGTTTTTAAAGAAAATGGCCGTTGATCCTACCTTTGGCAAGATTTCTCGCTTTTTTGGCAGGGAGGACAAACTCAACGACCTCATCGAAAAAACGGCTTCCAAGATGATCCCCTATGAAGTGGTCGCCCCGCCGGTGCCCATAGCCGATCTGGATAAGATCGACCGGCTGGTTGAACAGCTGCGTTTAAACGGCGCGCTTGGCACTACCCACGCTTTTCAGTACGCTTTTGGCGTGCATCTGAACGTCGAACCGATCAATATGGAGACAAAAACGGTACTGCAGACGTTTCAAAGCTTTTTGATGCTGCAGCCGTGGCTGGAGCGCCAGACCGAGGTGGATATCACCCGCAAGGTGTCACCTTTTATCGAAAGCTTTGAGAAAGATTATCTCAAACTGTTGATGAGCGCACACTACAAGCCAAAAAAGCATGACTTTATAAAAGATTATATCTCCTACAACCCCTCGCGCAACCGTATTTTGGATATGCTGCCGCTGTTTACGTACTGGGATAAAGAATTGGTGCGAAAATACCTGCCTGATGAAAAAATCAACGCCAGACCGACCTTTCACAACCGGCTGCCAAACTGCAAGATTGATCTGTTTTCATGGAATATTCATAACGAGTGGCGGCTGTGGCGGATTGTGGAACTGCTGGCCCAGGACGAGCAAGCCTTTGAGATGCTTCGAAAAGAGTTCCTGCGTTATCTCAATGATATCTTTTCTTCAAAAGATGATTACCTGCAAAGATGCCATAAATGCGTCACCGACCTGTTATCGCGGTAACGGGCCCCAGACGGGGAGGGATCGCACGCTTTTTCATTGCTCTGTGTATCCTTCTTAGCGGCGGTATCCCCAAGCTGTTTTTAGAAAACCGCGACCGCAAAAACAAAGATTTTGACGGCCTCATCATCAGCGGCGGCGATGATCTCAACCACAGCTTTTACGAAAACGAATTCTGTGATTTGGAAGATATCATTTCATGGAAAAGAGACGCGCTGGAATATAACCTGCTGCATAAAGCCTACAGCGAGGATAAACCCGTATTTGGCATCTGCAGGGGGTATCAACTGATCAATATCTACTTTGGCGGACGGCTGCACAAAGATATCACATTAGAATACGGCCGCATCAAATATTCGGTACTGCCATGGAAACGCATTACCCTGGAAAAAAACACGCGTTTTCACACCCTTTTTGATTTAGACCACATCAAGATCAATACCCTGCACCACCAGGCGGTGCGCCACATCCCTTCGCGATTTGCGGTCACGGCCAGGGATTTTGACGGGATGATTCAGGCGATCGAACACCGCTACAAGCCCGTATTTGGCGTACAGTGGCATCCGGAGTATCTGTTTTACATGCCAAAGCAGCTTGGCATCTTCCGCCGGCTTGTCAGGTTAGCTCAGACTTCAGCAACCTGACAAGATCGCCCGCGTCCATCGCGTAATCGGCTCCCTCAAACTTCCCGGCCGCAAGACTCAGCGCAAGAGCGCCCGTGATCGCGGCTTCTTTGGCGCTGTACCCCTGCCCCAACAGCGAAGCGATCAGCCCGCTGAGCACGTCGCCGCTGCCGCCCTGGCTTAAGCGGGCGGAGGCAAAGGGGTTGACATACACTTCCCCGGCTTTGGCAATCAGCGTATATGTGCCTTTGAGCACCAAAACCGTGTGGGGATAGGCCCGGCTAAACTCCCTGGCAGCTTCAAAGCGATCAGCCTGAATCTCTGAAACGCTTTTTTTAATCCCCGTATGTGCTAAAAGCCTGCTAAACTCTCTGGGATGGGGCGTTAATACCACCTCACGGCTGCTTTGATCCAGCAGCGCAAGCAGGGTCTTATTATGCAGCCCGTCTGCGTCCAAAACAATCGGGCAGGTTTTATCCACCACCTCACTTTGCAGAAACTGGTCTAAAAACTCGCTGCCAAGACCCATGCCCACGGCAAGAGCCGTGCAGTTTTGGCTTACGTGCGTATCTTTCATTAAAAACGGCGGAATCTGCACGCTTTCGTTGGTTACCAGACTCACCAGCCCCGCCCCGAAATTCATCGCCGCCTGTGCCGCCAGGACACCTGCGCCCTGCTTTTGCCCGCACAAGACGTTGACATGGCCAAAATCACCCTTGTGTGAGGCTCTGCCTACCCGGTAAGGCGGATAAAAATCACTTTTTTGCAGCAGATACGTTTGGGTTGTTCCCTCATACGTTTGGCGGGAAATGCCAAGATCGGCGGGGATAACCTCCCCGGTGGAATCAGCCGCGCTGTCGGTAAACAACCCTTCTGTCATTGCGCCCATGCTTACAGTCATGTCCGCGGCAAATACGCACGGGCCCACACTGCCTTTGGCACCGATCCCGCTTGGGGTATCACAGGCTATTTTGTACGCGCCGCTTTCGTTGCACCGCTGTATCAGCTGCGCTAGTCTACCTTCCAGAGGGCGGTCAAGTCCCGCTCCAAAAAGCGCGTCTATGATCACATCAGCCATGCTGTACTCCTCTGTGATCTCTACACCCACGGCCTTGGCACGCTCTAACTGCAGCTGCGCCATAGAAGATTTGGCTCCAAGGGGCAGGCAGAGTTTGCATTCACAGGCCCCCTGCAGCTGGCGCGCGGCGGTGATGCCGTCAGCCCCGTTGTTGCCAGGACCCGCCAAGACAAAGACTTTTGCTCCCGCGGGAAACGTTTGCTTGACAAGATCACTCATCCCGCGCGAAGCGTTTTCCATCAAGATATCTTCACTCAGCCCCAGCTCATCGTAGCAGCGTTTATCCAGATCGTAACAGTCATAAAAAAGCTTTTGCATCGCCTGCCCTTTTACAGTTTTACTTCGCCGCTGCCCTCTTTGAGTTCGCCGATCACGTAGCCCCCGCTTTGTTCGCAGATTTCGTGCGCGTGGGCTTCATCCACTACAAGCACCATACCCACACCCATATTGAAGGTGCGATACATTTCGGCTTCATCGACATGCTTTTTCATATACTCAAAAATAGGCAGGGTTTTGATCTTTGAAACATCAATATGCGCATCAAAACGCCCGTCCAGCACGCGCGGTACGTTTTCTACCAGTCCGCCGCCGGTGATATGGGCAAGGGCCCGGATCTTATCCTGCAGCGCGTTAAAAGTGGGTACGTAAATCTTGGTGGGTTCAAGCAGCGTCTCAATAAGCGCTCTCCCTTCAAAATCATCATTGTAATCCATACCGAGTTTCTCAAAAAAGAGTTTGCGCACCAGCGAGTAACCGTTGGAATGCACCCCGCTGCTTGGCAGAGCCACAAGCACCTGCCCCGCCGCAAGCTTGCCGCGCCGGTCGATTTGGTCTTTTTCGGCGATGCCTACGCAAAACCCGGCCAAATCAAAATCCTTGCCGCTATACATCCCCGGCATCTCAGCCGTCTCTCCGCCAATGAGTGCGCACCGGCTCCGGCGGCAACCCTCGGCGATGCCTTTTACCACCTGCGCTGCCTCATTTACCTCAAGCTTTGCCGTGGCGTAATAATCAAGAAAAAACATCGGTTTGGCAAAATTACAGATCAAATCATTAGCACACATCGCCACAAGATCGATA
>CAYUAC010000133.1:0-4829 GCA_964442515.1 uncultured Campylobacterales bacterium
TAAAGTTCAAAAAGCACCTGAACTTTTATGAGTTAATAGTAAATCTTTACCCCCTTGGAATGGAGGATTTGTGATATAATACCTGTAGTTTAAAAAGGAGATAACCATGGTAGATATTGAAAAGCTACAAGATGAGATTGTTGAGCGTCTTAAACCGCTTGACCCAGATAAAATCATACTTTTTGGTTCTTACGCCTACGGCACTCCTAATGAAGACAGTGATATAGATCTTTTTTTGATAAAAGATGATTTAGAAGTAGAAAACTTTGACGACTATGAGTTACAAGCTAGCAAAAACATCACAGAATTAATCTATAAATACAAAACCGGCTTTGATTTATTGTCGGCATCAAGCAGCTACTTAAATGAGCGGCAAGACTATTTTTACAAAGTGGACATTTTAGCAAATGGAAAAGTATTGTATGAACGAGACAGCAGCTAGAGAGTGGCTAACCAAGGCATGGCACCACTATAGCTCAGGCAAACTGCTGTATGAAGTAAACCACTTTACAGATGTTATTTCTATAGATTTACATTATGCAATCGAAGTGACGCTAAAAGCATTTTTAGCATATGAAAATAAAAAGATTGTAAAAACGCACAACCTTTTAGAGATTCATAGCCACATTCTTCATTATATCGATTTCAACGAAGAGGTAAAAAAATAAATACCGGTGTGTGAAAAGCCCTTCTCCAGCCCCTGAACTCATTTTATTAGGGGTTTCATCCCCCCCTTTTTTTTTCGACTGAATGAGCCCATGACAATAAAGGACAAAATTGACTAAAGGTTTATGTTGGTGTATAATGCTGTTAAAGGCGTGTTATGGCAAAGATAGATGAGATTAAAGAGGAAATCACACTCTTTAGAAGTTTATTGATAACTTTTATTGTAATAATAGTTTCATTGATAGGTTGGATGGCTCAAAATACTGATTCTAGTTTATTATTGTATGCGCTTATTGCTGTGATAATAATGTGTACTATAGTATTTTGGCTTTTGAAACTTACGCTTAGGAAGATTAAAAGTTTACGAAATATAAAGGATGATCAGTGAGCGGAAACATATATGTAATAATGGCATTAACAGTTTTTTTATTTACCCTGTATTTGATTGTGAAAACAAGTGTAAAAGAGTTGCAATAGATTACATTGCAACTCCAGAATAGGGAGTGTAGAAATTCGCACTGGGGGTCAGACCCCTTTTGGCGACACTTTTTAGTCATCACAACACCTATTAAATTAAACACCTTGACAAATATTCACTCAATATGTATAATTTTATTAGCACTTTTATAGTGTATTTGCTAAAACATAGAAAAATCAAATCAAAAGGATAGGCAACAATGGCAAAACACAGTTTTGAAACAGAGGTCAATCAACTCTTAAACCTCATGATCCACTCTTTGTATTCCAACAAAGAGATCTTTTTACGAGAACTCATCTCCAACGCAAGCGACGCGCTTGATAAGATGAAATTAAAAACTTTAACCGAAGATGAGTACAAATCCTTTGACTTTGAACCCCGCGTTGACATCGAAATCGATAAAGACAACAAAACGCTTACAGTCAGCGACAACGGCGTCGGTATGGATGAGGACGAACTTATCCAAAACTTAGGCACCATCGCCAGAAGCGGCACCAAATCGTTTGTCGAAAACCTCAGCGGTGACGCGAAAAAAGATTCCAACCTCATCGGGCAGTTTGGCGTCGGGTTTTACTCTTCGTTTATGGTAGCCAAAAAAGTCGAAGTCATTTCCAAAAAAGCAGGCACCGACACTGCCAACAAATGGGAAAGCGACGGCAGCGGCGAATTTGAAATCACCAAAGCCGACAAAGGCGAACAGGGCACCTCAATCAAGCTTTTCTTAAAAGATGAGGAAGAAGAGTTTGCCGACCGCCACAGAATAGAAAGCATCATTTCCAAATACTCCAACCACGTTCCATTCCCCATCTACTCGACCAAAGAGGAAGAAAAAGGCGAAGGTGAGGAGAAAACCACCGAAACGGTTGAGTACCAGATGAATAAAGCCACCGCTATTTGGCGCATGTCCAAAAGCGAGCTGAAAAAAGAGGATTACCAGGACTTTTACCAGCAGATTTCTCACGACAGCGGCGAACCGTTTTTCTGGGTCCATACCCACGCAGAAGGTACGCTTGAGTACCACAACCTCTTTTATATCCCCAAAAAGGCGCCCTTTGACCTATTCAGAGTCGATTACCAGCCCGGCGTAAAACTGTATGTCAAACGCGTGTTCATCACCGACGATGAAAAAGAGCTGCTGCCTCCTTACCTGCGCTTTGTCCGCGGTATTATCGACGCAGAAGACTTGCCCCTAAACGTCAGCCGTGAAATCCTGCAGCAAAACATCGTCTTAGACAAGATCAAAAAAGCCGCGGTCAAAAAGATTCTTGGCGAGTTGAAGAAAAAACTCGAAAAAGACAGAGACGAATACGAAGCGTTTTTCAAAGAGATGGGCAAAGCACTCAAGGAAGGCTTATACACTGATTTTGAAAACAAAGACAAGCTGCTTGATCTGATGCTGTTTAAATCCACCAAGGTTGATGGCTACACGACGCTTAAAGAGTATAAAGAGCGCATGAAAGAAGGTCAGGAAAAAATTCTCTACCTCACCGGCGAAAACGAATCGATGGTTAAGCACTCGCCGCTGCTTGAAAAGTATGAAAAAGAAGGTATCGAAGTCCTGCTGCTCAGCGATGAAGTCGACAGTGTGGTCATGCCTATGGTCACTGAATACGGCGAAACGAAAGTCGAAGCGATCAACTCCGCCAGCAGCGATGAAGAGGTCGATGAAAGCACGAAAGAAAACTATAAAGGCTTGGTAGAGGAGCTTAAAAAGATTCTTGGTGAAGATGTCAAAGAGATCAAGCTCAGCAACCGCCTGACCAAATCGCCCGCGTGTATCGTATACGACAAAGACGATCCAAACTACGCGATGCAGCAGATGATGGCACAGATGGGCCAAGGAGAGATGGGCGAGATCAAACCGGTCTTAGAAATCAACCCCGATCACGAAATGATCGCCAAGCTCAAAGACAGCGATAAAAACACCAAAAAAGATTTGGCAGACATTATCCTGACTCAGGCGAAGCTCAACGAAGGCGTTAAGGTCGATGACCTCAGCTCCTTTATCCAGAAAGTCAACAAGTTCGTCACTCAGGCGATGTAGGCAGACAAGGGGGCTTTACCCCTCTGTCTTACAGTTCAAGATTTTGTTTAATCTTGGCTAACGTTTTTGGACCGATCCCTTTTACCTCGGTCAACTCCTTTTTACTCTCAAACGCACCGTTTTGATCTCTATAGTCTATGATACGTTCAGCCGTCACCGGACCCACTCCCTTGATGTTTTGCAACTCCTGCTTGGATGCGGTGTTGATATTGACCGCCGCGGCAAGCGTAAGCACGAAGGCTAAAAGTAAAGTCACTATTTTTAACATAGTATATCCTTTTTATTTAAGATTCATTTATTATTGTAATAAATTACTTATTAAATAAAAATTAAATTTATAATATTAAGTTCATATATTTATATTCTGTGATCACTTTGCCTTTGCATCTATGACAGAGTGCTGATAGCGCTTTGGTAGATGCAGTTTTTTTCTTTTATGCTTCAGGTTGGTCAAATGGGCATTGATAGTATCAGCATTTAATATCACTGCGATTTCTGCTGTAAAAAAACAGTGTGGTATAACGCATATTTTGTTGCAACTTGAAACGATGAAATACTCTCAAAGTTACGATCATTGTAGTTCACTATATAAAAGGTAGCAATATTATTCAAGATTTATCTTTGCTAAAGTGGTATCATTTGTAAAAACTATGAAAGGTTTGGAGCATGAAAGGGCAGAGTTTTGCAACGAAGCTTGAAGGGTTAGATAATACTCTTTTTACGCTTTTAAGCGGTGAGCATACTTTCCAAAACCATACGCACGATACCTATTCGCTTGGGGTAATGCTTCGGGGGTACAGTAGTTTTACAAGGGATAAAAAAACAGATTTTTTATATGAAGATAAGATTTTTATCGCAAATCCCGAGGATGTGCACACGTGTGAGTGCGGCAAAAAGTCAAAAGAGTGGGTGTATGCAAATATCTACCCCTCTATCGCTTTGATGCAGGATTTAAGCTTGCAGCTTGATCTAAACATCGATTCTACACCGATGTTTCCCCAAATCTGTTCTAAAGAAAGCATCATCAGTAAACAGTTGCAAAATATGTTTTATAAAATCATGCACAACCAAGAACTGCTAGATTTAGAATCGCAGCTTATCGATATATTGAGCCGTTTAATTGTAGCAAATGCCCACAATCTCAAACAAAAATTAGCAGATTTTGAGCAGTACCGTCCAAAAGAGATCATCAGGGTTTTAGAGTATTTAAACAGTGTGCATGACCTTGGCGGCGTTAGCATCAAAGAGTTGGCAGCGGTTGCGGGGTTTAGCCCCTATCACTTTATACGAACCTTTCAAAAAACGGTTGGAATGACGCCCTATGCGTACGCAAGCCAGCTAAGAGTAACCAGAGCGCAAAAGATGCTTTTAAAAGGAGAAACTCCTACTATGGCTGCGGCACTAAGCGGCTTTAGCGACCAATCGCACATGACTAGGGCGTTTAAAAAAGTGTACGGGGTAACTCCCGCAAAATTTTATAAAAACAAAAGGGGATAAGATGGATATAATCGTTCATTTGCCAATCATCTATGTTGTGACCTTTTTAATCGCCGCATTTTTTGAAAAAAAGAGTTCGAAAAAACAAATTTTTATCGTACTGGCTTTTTTGTGTGCAGTCGGGAAAGTTTTGGTTGATGGGGG
>CAYUAC010000134.1:0-4701 GCA_964442515.1 uncultured Campylobacterales bacterium
CATGCGCCGTCCAGGATGGCTTTGGGGATTGCCGAATATCCGGACGTAGCTGTTTTGGCTAAAGGCATCATCGGGGACGTTTAAACGCGGCGCTTTGGAACTGTTTTTTGCTTTATAGGCACCGCTGGCTCCGCTGCCGTGAAAGATAAAATCAAGCGGCAGTCCAAGCACGGCTCTTAGGTGCAGGGCAAATTCGCTCTGGCTTTGAGTGATAAGTGTGACCATGCCCGTATCGTGAGGTCTGGGACTGACTTCGCTGAAATATACGTCATCGCCTTTAACAAAGGCTTCTACGCCGAAAATCCCCCGGCCGCCCAGGCCGTCTGTAATCGTCTTTGCCATTGTCATCGCTTTTTGTCTGGCTGCTTTGCTCATCTGCATGGGTTGCCAGGAGAGAATATAATCGCCGTCTTGCTGGATATGGCCGATGGGTTCGCAAAATACGGTCTGGTTTTCATGTCTGGCCGTTAGCAGTGTGATTTCGTAATCAAAACGGATAAACTCTTCCACGATCAGTTCGCTGGCATCACCCCTGGCTTCTTTGGCCTTGTTCCATGATGCTTTGAGGTCATCGGCGTTTTTTGCCACGCTTTGGCCGTGGCCCGAGCTGCTCATCACCGGCTTGATCACGCAGGGGTATCCGATGTTTTCAGCCTGGGTCCGCAACTGTTCAAAGGTGGATACAAAGGCGTATTTGCTGGTTGTAAGACCCATCTCCTTGGCGGCAAATTCTCTGATATGTTTGCGGTTCATCGTCTTTTTGACCGCCTGGGCGTTTGGGATGACATTAAAGCCTTTGTTCTCAGCCTCGATCAAAGCGTCGATATTAAGCGCCTCGATTTCGGGGAGAATGTAATCGGGCCGTACCTGTTCGATCAGTGCCAAAAGCGCGTCATAATCTTTCATATCAATGACATAGCTTTCATTGGCCACCAGGTGGGCCGGAGCGTTTTCGTACGTATCCACGGCTATGACTTCAAGGCCCAGCCTCTGGGCTTCAATGGCTACTTCTTTGCCTAATTCTCCGCTGCCTAGCAGCATTACTTTCAAGCCTGCGTCATTCATGGGGGCGGTAAAGGTCATAATCACTTCCTGCTTTTTATAAAATTGTATCATATTTTCTTTGTACCGCGGGGACGACACCGTTTTGACATAATGAAAAGTTATGATATTCATTTGCTTTTATTAAAAATTGGAGTATAATAAAATAAAAAACAGGGGTGAGGTATGGGGCTTAGTATCAAAGCAAAAGGGTATCTGCTTGCGTTTTTTGTCATCGCGGGCTTTTTGATCAATTTTTTTATTGTCTACAGCACGTTTACATCCGCGCAAAAAGAGTATAACAGGCTTGATAACGTGCTTTCACAGACTTCGGCGATGAAATCGATCATGGTCGGGGGATTACTGTTTAACTCCTCCAGGCAGGTGGCGGCGTCCAACCTGCAGGAACAAAAACCAAAAAATACGATGAAAAAGGCTCTTGGCGATGTCCAAAGTGCCGCGGCTGCGTTAAAACAGCTTGACAGGTCAGCGTATAAAAAAGTGGCGGACAAGATCGATGCTTTTGTCGCCCACGGCCAGAAGATGCACCGCGTTGCGCTGCAAAATCAAAAGCCAAGCGCCAAAGCCAGCAAGGAAGCCCTGCGTCTGTGGCGGGAAGTGAAGTTTGAACTTCAGGATATGATCAAAACCGCAAGCAGCGCCGCGGCCAAAGACAAGAAAAACTTTTCAAGCCTGCTCAGCACTTCCCAGCAGCTCATAGCGATCTTTTCCGTGATCGGGTTGCTGTTTTTTAGCGTATTGATCTTTTTTGTCATGCGCTCTATTTTGCGGCCGATTTTTGACGTGAATTCGCAGGCTACTCAGCTGGCGGAAGGCGACGGAGATTTGACAAGGGAGTTGACGATTTATAATCAGGACGAACTTGGCAAAAGCTGCGGCAGTATCAACAGCTTTATACATAAGATTTTAACCCTGGTCAAAGAAGCCAAAACGCTTTCTAATGAAAACGCATCCATCGCCCACGAACTTTCCACAACCTCCGACAGCGTCGGCAGAAGCAGCCAAAACTCTATAAAAATCATCGATGACGCCACGGCAAAAGCTTCAGCGATCAAAAAAGAGATCCACAGCGCCATCGAAGAAGCAAGGCAGAATAAAGAAAACATACTGCAGGCCAACGAGGATTTGCGACTTGCCAAAGAAGAGATTGACACGTTGACAAACAGGGTCAGCCAAAACGCCCAGCTGGAAACGGAGGTTGCGGGCAATATGCAGGAACTGTCCTCGCAGGCCCAGGAAGTCAAAAGCGTACTGGATGTCATCGGCGATATCGCCGATCAAACCAATCTGCTGGCGCTCAATGCCGCTATCGAGGCCGCCCGTGCCGGCGAACACGGCAGAGGTTTTGCGGTCGTGGCCGATGAGGTGAGGAAACTGGCCGAACGCACGCAGAAATCGCTTGTAGAGATTGATTCTACCATCAGCGTAATCGTGCAGTCAATCAACGACGCCACCGAAAAGATGAATACCAACGCAAAAGAGGTGGAAGCCCTAAGCCGGGTCAGCAGTGATGTGGATGAACACTTAAGCAATGCCGTGGACAAAGTCCTGGGCGTAGTCAGCAGCAGTGAAAAAAGCGTGCAGGATTTTATTCAGACGGGCAATAACGTTGATACCATCGTTGAGGAAGTGGAAAAGATCAATAAACTTTCAGCAGGCAACGCCAGAAGCGTCGAAGAGATCGCTTCGGCGGCTTCACACCTTGGCAGCGTGACCGATGATTTGAATACGAAGCTTGCACAGTTTAAAACTTAAAGCGTGTGATCGCGCAAAAAATCTTTGATATTTTGATCGATGCCTGCTAACAGTTCCTTTCTTGCTTCAATACTTGTCCATGCGATATGGGGCGTTATCAGCAGGCGCTCTTTGGCCGCAATCCGCATCAGCGCCGAATCGTTTGGCAGCGGTTCGCTTGAAGTCACGTCAAGTCCGGCGTAAATTCTGTTTTCATCCAAAGCATGGCCCAAAGCGTCTTCATCGATGATGCCGCCGCGTCCGAGATTGAGTAAAACGGCGTCTTTTTTCATCGACTGCAATTCTTTCGTACTTATCAGGTTACGCGTTTTGGTATTGAGCGGGGCGTGGACAGAGATAATATCACAGCTTTGCATCAGCGTACGCAGATCGTTTCGGATATAGTCGGGATTGTCGTTTGCGCCGCTGGTTGAGTAGTACGCGACCTGTGCCCCGAAAGCCGAAGCGATTTTTGCCACTTCCCTGCCGATAGCTCCAAGGCCCACGATTCCCCATTTCTTGCCCGCTATCTCAAAAAACGGTTTTTCCACGTGGGTAAAGAGTTTGTCACTCTCCCACTGTCCGCTTTTGACATAATCATCGTAATAGCGCAGTTTTTCCAGCAGGTAAAACGTCATGGCAAAGGTGTGCTGCGCCACGCTTTTGGTGGAGTATCCCGCGACGTTGGTAACTCGTATGCGTTTTTCTTTGGCATAGTCAAGATCGACATTGTTCATTCCCGTTGCCGCAATGCAGATGAGTTTGATATCGGTACACGCATCCATGACGGTTTTATCGATAACGACTTTGTTAGTAATGACGATATCGCTTTCACCGATGTGATCGATCGTTTCATCAGGGTCGGTTGTTTGAAAGACTTTGAGGGTACCGTAATTTTCAAAAACAGTAAGATCGCTGTCTTTTCCCAGAGTATCGGCATCTAAGATAGTAATTTTCATAAAAGCTCCTATGTAGCTGCTGCTTTTAGGAAAATTATACCATCAAAAGGGAAAAACCCTTTTGAGTGCGGGAGGTTACGCGAGTGCTTTTTTTGCAGTCTCGACGACGTTTGTGAAGTTTTCAGGCTCATTCATCGCCATATCGGCAAGAATTTTTCTGTCCAGTTCGACATTGGCCTGGTTGAGCCCGTGCATAAATCTTGAGTATGAGATATCGTTGAGTCTGCACGCTGCGTTGATTCTTGTAATCCAGAGTTTTCTAAAATCTCTTTTCTTTCTCTTTCTGTCTCTGTACGCGTGCTGCAGTGAATTCTCAACCTGCTCTTTGGCTTTTTTAAAGTGTTTTCTACGGCCGCTGTAATAGCCTTTGGCCTGTTTTAAAACTTTTTTGTGTCTTGCTTTTCTGATGTTTCCTGTTTTTACTCTCATAAGTTTCCTTTACCTTTTGTTGTTTCGAAGGTGTCTGCATGGTTTGCAGAACTTGCCCGCTTCTTGCGGGGAACGCATTGACTTTTTACACTATTTGCACAGCATTTTTTTCACGTTTGGCTTGTCAGCTTCGTGAATCGCCTGCGGATTGCGAAGGTTTCTTTTTCTTTTAGCGCTCATTTTTGTCAAAATGTGGCTTCTGAAAGCAGAACCTCTTTTGATGCTGCCGCCTTTTTTGGCTTTAAAACGCTTGGAAGCGCTTTTGTTTGTCTTCATTTTAGGCATTGACTTCTTTCCTCCTTTGTAAAATTAATTATTTCTTTTTGCTTTCTTTTTTGGGTACGGTGTACATGTTGATATACCTGCCTTCATGAAACGGTTTTTGTTCCATTTCTGCGATATCTTCAACCATGGGCCACACACGCTCAAGCACTTCCACGCCCGCTTCGGGGTTGCCCATTTCACGCCCTTTTAAAAAGACGCGGAATTTAACGTGTTTGCCTTTTTCCAGGAATTG
>CAYUAC010000135.1:0-4617 GCA_964442515.1 uncultured Campylobacterales bacterium
CGTTACGTTTCGTAACCGTTACCCTCATTTGGTAGGCGAAATTATAGACAAAATCGCCTGCGTTGTCAATAGTATTTCTAAGAAGTTTGGAAATTTGTGGGGATTTGTATAATTTTAGAAGTTTTACTATACTTTTATAAAAAGCATCTAAAATGAAAGTACTATACTCTGCAACTCTTGATAAATTAAATATCGTGCAAACAAAGCTTGAAGGCACCTTCACACGGGGCTTGCCTGGTTTTTCCATCGTCGGCTTGGCCAGCAATGACGTTCAGGAAGCAAGGGATAGGGTCAAATCAGCGCTGATGACCAATAAATTCACATTTCCGCCTTTAAAGATCACGATCAACCTTGCCCCAAGCGGTATAAAGAAAAAAGGCACCCATCTTGACCTGGCTATTGCCATGCTGATTGCGACCAAAGATGAAGACAGGGAGTTTGATCTGCATATCTTTGGTGAGCTTGGGCTTGGCGGGGAAGTCAAACATACCGATGATATCTTTCCTATTATACTGGCGTTAAAAGAAAAAGACGCCATCAGCAAAGCTATCGTACCAAAAGCGTCTATGCAGTATCTGAAAATGATAGAGGGGATTGATTTTTATCCCGCCACAAATCTGCAAGACGCGCTGGATGTTTTTGCGGGCAGCGTAAAACCCGTGCAGGCAGAGTATACAATCCAGAGCAAACGCATCCATATAAATGATAAAGAGTACTTTTACAATGAGACGTATGCCTATGATTTTAATCAAGTCAAGGGCCAAACCCTGGCAAAACGCGCGGCACTGATTGCGGCGGCGGGGATGCACAACCTGCTGCTTGAAGGCTCGCCCGGGTGCGGCAAGAGTATGATCGCCAAACGCATCCCCTTTATCATGCCCCCGCTTACGGCCAAAGAGATCCTGACCATTGCCAAAAACGACTTTTTAAGCGGCACGGAGCCCGCGTTTGAAGCTGCGCGGCCAAACGTGTCCCCGCACTGTTCGGCCAGCAAAGCCAGCCTCTTTGGCGGCGGCAGCACCAACGCCAAGCTCGGAGAAGTAGCCAAAGCCCACAAAGGCGTCCTGTTTTTTGACGAACTGCCCCATTTTCAAAAATCCTCACTGGAATCACTCCGGGAACCGCTGCAGGATAGAAGTATTCATATTTCCAGAGTCAACAGCAAGATCAAATACGAAACCGATTTTTTATTCATAGGCGCGATGAACCCCTGCCCCTGCGGCAACCTGCTCTCAACCCATCACGAGTGCCGCTGCAGCGACGTTGAGATCAAACGCTACAAAAACAAACTCTCATCCCCGCTGCTGGACCGTATCGAACTGCAGGTATCGATGCAGGAAGTCAGCCCGGATGATAAAAGCGATATGAGTTCAAAACAGATGCATCAGCAGGTATTAGACGCGTTTGCCATGCAAAAACAAAGGGGCCAGGATGAGTTTAACGGCAAACTGGATGAAAAAAATATGCAACGATTTTGCCGGGTGGAGGATGAAAGCGTGCTTGCAACCGCCGCGCAGCGCTTTGGACTCTCCCACCGCGCCATCGGCAATATCCAGAAAGTGGCGCGCACCATCGCCGATCTGGAAAAAAGCGAAAGAATAGAAAAAAAGCATCTGCTAGAGGCGATGAGCTTTCGCAAGCGCTAAGGCTTTTTCATACTCATGGGGGTGGTTACAGTTTAAAAACAGCTCTTCTTGCTCAAAAGGTACGATCTTGCTGTTGGCTGCCTTGATCAAAAAACCAAGCCGGTGGTTGTCTTTTTGTATCATCTGCGCCAAAAGCGGCAGTACCTTTTTGGTATAAATTCCGCACAAAGGCTGCATTCCCCCCTGCGTTTTTGCCACGGCCAGATCACGGCTGCCCAATTGACTATATAATGTATATATAATATCCCCGTCAACAAAGGGTGCATCCACGCTTAGGACAAAAACGGCTTCACTCTCCAGCGTCTGCAGTACGCTTTGCAGCGCCACAGCCGGCGAGTAGGTATCACCGGTATCATAGATCAGATCTGCTTTGAAATCAAACTTATCTTCCTTGGTGGAGATATAGACCTTTTCAAACAACGCTTGCAGCCTCTCATACTGATAACGCACCAAAGATATTCCGCCAAAATCCAGCAGAGCTTTATCCCTGCCCATCCGCCTGCTTTTGCCACCGGCAAATAATACCGCCGTCTCCATAATCCCTTCTTTCCCAGTCAAAAGGGGTCGGACCCCAATTGAGTGTGATTGGTTTTGGTATAATTTTATCAAAAACCAATCAATATAAAAACCCAAAAAGCCAAAGCGGAATTTTATTGCCGCTGCCTATCTCTGTCTCATCAGTTACTGTGAAACTCTCAGGTAAGTCCTTAATTTGTTTAAATTTTTTATTTTGGCCGCCCACTTCAAACGTGTATCTGCCATCTACTAAAAAATCACCTTTTTGGGGGATACTTATTGCATGATCTGGTTTGAGCATACTCGCAAAAAAAGTTTCCCGCACGGTTCCTATTCGCGCATCCTGGCAGTATGCATAAAGTAAATTTGTATTGTTCAGATAAATTTTTTCCGGCTTCACAAATACCGCGTCGCCTTTTGCGGATGAGCGCAAAGCGCTTAATACCTTTGCTTTGTCTAAGTAGTCTAAAAACCTGTAAAACCGCTTGTAATCAGCTTTCATATCCATTTTTACAAGCAACTCTTTGAGGTTTGGTTTATAGGGGAAAGACTTGCAAATGAGTCGTACAAGTTTTTTCAGGTTGAGGGTACTTGTATATTCTATCGGGAAAATAGAGGGGATATCTACCTCAATGACCGTATTGATCGTCTCGTTGAGTCGTAAAAGATAACTCTGCTTATCTTCAAAATAAAACGGGTAATACCCGCTTTGCAGATACTCTTTGAAAGAAAGCCTGAGATTAAACTTCCCAAGCAACTCGTAAGCGATATCGATATGATTTGACAAAATATCTTCAAAACTAAAAGATGGCAGGCTAATGTTGTCTTTGATAGTCTCGTATTTCATCCAGCATTATCAAACTTTCATCCATTTTATACAATAATTGTAGCAAAGTTAAACTTCCAAACCTAATATTATTAACAATTTTTAGGTTTGGATATTTATTTGGCATCTGTTCCGTGCAAAATCCACGCCAAGTCCGGCCCGATTGAGTGTGATTGGTTTTGGTATAATTTTATCAAAAAAAGGGTGCGCTTGCTACTTAGCATTGAAAGCAGCTGCGATGACAGCTCCATAGCGATCACGGATATTGCAACCAAACAACTGGTGCTGCACAGAAAGATTTCCCAGGAAGCTCAGCACAGGCAGTACGGCGGCGTCGTGCCCGAACTGGCCAGCCGCCTGCACGCCGTGGCGCTGCCCGAGCTTTTAAAAGAGGTACTGCCCTATAAGGACAAGCTCAAAGCCGTCGCGGTTACCACCCATCCCGGTCTGAGCGTCACGCTGCTTGAAGGCATCGCTATGGCAAAGGCTGTCAGCATCTCTTTGGATATTCCCATCATCGAAATCAACCACCTTGAAGCCCATATCTTTTCACTCTTTATCGATACGCCCCGCATCGACCCGCTGCTTGTGCTGCTCATTTCCGGCGGCCATACCCAGGTTCTTGAGTATAAAAATGGTGCAATGCACATTCTGGCAACTACCCTGGATGACAGCGTGGGCGAAAGCTTTGACAAGGTAGCAAAAATGCTTGGCCTTGGCTACCCCGGCGGTCCCGTCGTGGAAGAATACGCTAGTAAGGGCGACAAAAAAGCGGTAGAATTTCCCGTACCGCTTCGATCCTCCCCCAAAATGGCTTTTTCGCTTTCAGGGCTTAAAAACGCCGTACGCCTTGAGATAGAAAAAAACCGCCACAGCAAAGAAGACATCTGCGCCTCGTTTCAAGAAGCGGTGACAACGCATCTGATCTTAAAAAGCAGACGTATCTTTGAACAAAACGCTATCAGGGATTTTGCCATCGTAGGCGGGGCAAGCGCGAATAAAACGATCAGAGCCGCTTATGAATCACTGTGTGCCGCCCACGGCAAACAGCTGCACCTGGCCGACATGCAGTACTGCGCGGACAACGCCGCCATGGTCGGGCGCCTGGGTGTGGAAAAGTACGCCAAGGGCGAATTTACCCCCATTGAACAGATCGAGGCAAACTCAAGACGATAGTTCCCGGCACAGCTGTACAAAGGATTGGCCGTATTTTTCATACTTGACCTTACCCACGCCGTTTATTAACAGCATCATCTCTTTATCAGTGGGCAAAAACGTACTCATCTCCAAAAGCGTCTTATCCCCAAATATCACATATGCCGGTACACCCTCTTTGTCGGCAAGTTCTTTGCGAAGAGTCCGCAGGGCTTCAAACTCACTGCTGTTTTGCGAAATCTTTGGCTGTTTTTGTGTGACCAGTTTATCCTCATCGATAAATACGCTCTCCTGACTGCGAAGCAGCGGCAGGCTCTGCCGGGTCAGCATCAGTGAGCCGTGGGGTCCGGGCGCTACCATCTGTTTTTCCATCAAAAGATCAAGCACGGCTTGCAGATTGGCTTTGGTCGTATCCGCAGCGATTGCGTAAACGCTGAGCCCGTCATGACCGAACTCGAAAATGCGCTTTGCTTT
>CAYUAC010000136.1:0-4595 GCA_964442515.1 uncultured Campylobacterales bacterium
AGCCTGTAAACAGGTTTTGTATATTACTGGAGAAATCTTTTTCAGTTCACTTAAAAATACCGCTGCTTTAAAACAAAACATCCCGCTGTTCCAGTAGTAGTTGCCTGACTGCACATACAATTTTGCCCTTTCTTTGTCAGGCTTTTCATGAAAAGCTGTCACATCTTCACCTTCGGCTTCTATGTAACCAAAACCCGTCTGAGCCGAGTCTGGTTTGATTCCAAAGGTAACCAGATAATCTTGCTGTGCTAACCTGCCGGCTCTGTGTATGGCTTTTTCATACTCTTGTTGATCTTTTATCAAATGATCTGAGGGAGTAACCAAGACCGTTTCCTCCGGATCAAGGGCAAAACATGCCATTGCAATAGCAGGAGCCGTGTTTTTTGCCACCGATTCCAACAAAAAATTATTGTCGGTTTTGTTTAACTCTTCAAGTTGATCATAAGCAAGAAAATATTGCTCCGCATTTGAAACAATAAAATGTGTTTTACAAAATTTGCTGTTTCTTTGGACCGTTAATTGAAACAACGATCTGTTTGAAAAAAGTTTTGCAAACTGTTTGGGCATAAGCGTACGGCTGACCGGCCAAAGTCTGGTACCGCTTCCTCCGCAAAGAATAATATTTTTCATCAAATCCTTTCACGTTTCTTACTGCTGTTTACTGAAAATCCTGTGTATTGCTTTATCAAAGCAATGATCGGCGCCCAATACTATTTGTTTATACCGTTTTACCTGTTCTTACTCATCTTATACACATACGCCAGCAGCTCCGCCACGGCCTGATAGAGGTTGTCGGGGATATTGTCTCCTACCTCGGTAACTCTGTACAGTTCTCTGGCAAGCGGCGGGTTTTCCACGATATGCACATAGTTTTCGGTTGCGATTTCTCGGATCTTAAATGCCAGGTTGTCCGTACCCTTGGCTACGACCTTGGGCGCGTTGTCCGTTCCCTCTTTATAGCGAAGGGCTACGGCGTAATGGGTGGGGTTGGTGACCACCACGTCTGAGTCTGCCACATCATTAAGCATACGGCCCTGGGCCATCTTCATCTGGTTTTCGCGGATCTTGGCTTTGATCTGGGGGTCGCCCTCCATGTTTTTGTGTTCATCTTTGACCTCCTGCTTACTCATACGCAGCTGCTTAAAATGCTGGTAGCGCACAAAGATGACGTCAATGACAGCCAGAATAAACAGCACGCCCAGCATGAAAAGAATAATCATCAGCAGGTTTTCCACCAGCCACTTAAGCTGTTCGGGCAGGCTAAAAAGAGTTACCGTGGGCAACTCCTGAATCATCTGCCACGCAGCATATATCGCTACGCTAAAAACGGCCGAAACCTTTAACTGAATTTTAAACCCTTCTATGAGTTTTTTCAGTGATATCAGCTGCTTAGCCCCCTTGATGGGATCGATCTTTTTTATATCAGGTGTTAACGGTTTGGTCGTAAAGACAAAGCCAAACTGCAGCCATCCGGCCACAAGCCCGGCCAGCATAATAGGCAGTGCGATAGGAGTGACAATCAGCGTGAGTTTCCAGATCGTAAAGATAATAAAGTTTTGAATCGTATCCAGAGAAAGTTCCTGTCCGACAAAAGAGAGAAAATACCGTATCAGCGAACTCAGTTCCGCAATCATATAATCCATAAAAGCCCAAAGCGTACCCACGGCCACAATCAGCGTCACGACCCCGCTGGCGTCCTGGCTTTTGGGGACCTGGCCTTCCTTTTTGGCGTCTTCTATCTTTTTGGGGGTAGGTTCTTCGGTCTTCTCCTGCTCATCAGCCATAGCTTAGCGCACTTTCATGCTCAGGTCGATCCAGTTTGCCTGGTGGATACTGGCACCGGTACTGATCGCTTCGATCCCGGTTTGCGCGATGGCTTCTATGCTTTCTTCGGTGACGTTGCCGCTGGCTTCTAACAGGATGTGGGGGAAGTGCGTGTTTCGATACTTCACGACTTGCGCAATCGTTTCATTGTCCATATTATCACACATTACGATATCGCACCCGGCTTCAAAGGCTTGCCTGGCGGCTGCAAAGCTTTCGCATTCTACTTCGATTTTGGAGGTAAAGGGTATGCTTTTGCGCGCCTGTCTGATAAAGCCCGCGAGGTCGTTGATCGTTTTTAAGTGCGTATCTTTAAGCATCAAACTGTCATCAAGACCCATGCGGTGGTTTACTCCGCCCCCGCAGCGCGCGGCGTATTTTTCAAAGGAGCGCAGCCCCGGTCTTGTCTTTCTGGTATCAAGGAGTTTGCAGTCATAGGGCTTTAAAAGCTGCACAAAACGCGCGGTTTTGGTCGCTATAGAACTGGCGTGCAGCAGGATGTTTAGCAGTGTGCGCTCAAGCTGCATCAGTGTATGCGAATCGCTTCGCATCTCAAGCAGGGTGTCACCTTTGTCAAAAGCATCCCCGTCACCGGCGTGCCAGATGTGATCGATTGCGTAGAGTCTAAGCAGCGTATCGGCATATTTGCGCCCTGCCAGAACCCCGCTGCTTTTGGCGGTGATGTAGGCATCAGCCTGCGTGCTTTGTCCGACCCTGGCAAAAAGATCGCCTCTGCCCACATCCTCAGCCAGGGCGGCTTTGACAAACGAAAGCGTATCCATCATTTGACCTCAAACATTTTCTCAAGCGCTATATTAGCGTATTTTGCCGTATCTTCATCCACAAAAATTTCATTAACCGGTTTGTTTTGCTCGATGCCTTTGAGGCAGGTATACACATCTTCCAGCGTCGTCTCATTCATCGTGGGGCACTCGGGCTTGGTTGATGAGAGCACATACGTGTTTTTATCCCGCATTCTATTGACCAGGTTATACTCCGTGCCCACGGCTACCTTTTGCTCAGAATCCAGATCACTTACGTATTTGATCAGCTGGCTGGTTGATCCCACAAAATCAGCCTTCTCACACACCGCCGGGTCGCATTCTGGATGGACTGCGATCTTGATACCGGGGTATTTGTCTCTAAAAAACTCCACATCGCCTGGTTCAAAAAGCTGGTGGACCGAACAAAAGCCGTCAAAGCAGATCACGTCACACTCTTTTGGGTCCCTGCTATCACCGATGACGCACGATTGCAGTCCCATGGAGTTGGCAAAGTTTTGTCCAAGGCAGCGATCGGGCACAAAAAGAATCTTCTTGCCGCTTTGCAGACCCTTTTCAATGATCTTGTACGCGTTGGAACTGGTACACACGTAGCCGCCCATCTTGCCCACTTCTGCCTTGACCTGAGCGTCGGAGTTGATGTAGGTAATTGGGAGGATATCTTCTTTTTTGATCCCGTTTTTTTCCAAAAACTGTACGCTTGCGTCAAAATAAAGCTTATCGATCATCTTTGCCATCGAACAGCACGCCACTTTGGGCATGAAAACCCGCTTGTTTGGCGCTAAAATCTTGACGCTTTGGCCCATAAAGCCCACGCCGCAAAAGACGATGTTCTGCGCGCTGTCGGTTTTGGCCTTTTTGGCCAGTTCCAGCGAGTCGCCGGTGATGTCGGCCATTTCAAAAACTTCATCTTTTTGATAAAAGTGCCCCACGACCGTAACATCCAGCTTTTCTTTTAAAGTTTCAATCTCTTTTTTGTAATCCATTGTACTCATACACTTCCTTCGTTGCACGCTTGTCATTGTTCAAATTTTAACATAAATTTGGGTAAAATAGATCCAAATAAGCAATAAGTCTATTCAGCCCATCTTTAAAAAGTATGTCAAAAAAGGGCAAATTCATGAAGAAATTTTTTAACACAGCAGGACCGACTATAAAAGAGGATCATTACCATATCGATCTTTTATCCCGTGTGGACTGGGAAGAGATAGAATCACTTATAGATCAAAAAAGATATTTCATCCTACATGCCCCCAGACAGACGGGAAAAACCTCAACCCTGCTTGGGATTATGGAAGAGTTAAATAAAGGCGATACCTACGCCTGTGCGTATGCCAACATAGAAGCAGCGCAGGCGGCACGCGGGGACGCGGAAAGCGGTATTGAAACCATCTGCAGTGCTGTTGCCTCCCAGATTGAGCTTTATTTGGAAGATAATACCCTGAAAGAGTGGCTTCACAGAGGCGACGGACGAAGCACTCCAAATAAAGACAAACTCACAGAGATGTTAAAACTCTGGGCACAAACCTCACCCAAGCCAACCGTTTTGCTGCTTGATGAAGTAGACGCGCTTGTAGGCGATACGCTGATTTCTCTTCTTAGACAGATTCGCGCCGGGTACGCCGGACGTCCCGGGGCTTTTCCCCACGCTCTCATTCTCTGCGGCGTACGGGATATCAAAGACTACAGCATCCATACCAAAGACCATGAGATCATCACCGGCGGCAGTGCGTTTAATATCAAAGCCGAGTCCATACGAATGGGCAACTTTTCTTATGAAGAGTGTGTAGAACTGTGGGATCAGCACACACGAGAAACGGGACAGACGTTTGATGAAAAAATATTTCCCAAACTTTGGAGCGATACCAAGGGGCAGCCGTGGCTGGTAAACGCTCTTGCCCATCAGCTTACCTGGAAAAACAAAGAGCTTAGAAAAGACAGAACGATCCATATCACCTATGAACACTACATGATCGCAAGAGAGGAGCT
>CAYUAC010000137.1:0-4580 GCA_964442515.1 uncultured Campylobacterales bacterium
GACATCACAAATCCGGGAACCCGGCTGACATCGCTTAAAAGCACCGCATCATTTTGCTGCAGATAGCCTTTGTTCTGGCGCATAAATTTGTCTATTTCCTGCCCGCTTTGCTTATCGTACACAATGATGACTTTTTTTGTCTCCTGCGTTACGGTAAGCGGTTTTTCAAATTGATCGCTAAAACTTGTATAGGGAATCTCTTCCCCGGTATCAAAAGACGCGGCAAAGACGGACACCGCCGCCGCTGCCGCTAAAAAGATTGCTCGCATTGGACTTATTTTTTGACAATCTCATCAAGTGTGATGTAATCACCGACGCGTCCTGTCATAGGCTCTTCATCAGTGTTTACCGGAAGTGTTTTACCACCTGGCTCCCAGCCTGCAGGGCAAACTTCGCCTGTTTTTGTCGCGTGCTGCCAAGCTTTCACCTGTCTTAGGAATTCGTTGACGTTTCTGCCTACCATCGGTGCCTGTACCTCTTGTGCGACGCAGATACCTTCGGGGTTGAACAGGAATCTGCCTCTGAGTGCAAGACCGGCTTCTTCCATCAATACACCGAAATCTTCTGATACTCTGCCGGAAGGATCGGCACCGATTGTCATCTTCAGACCTTCTAATATAGGCTCTGTTTCGACAAAGCGCTTGTGTGAGTGATGCGTATCCGTTGATACCGCAAGCAGCTCGACACCAAGCTCGGCAAATTCGTCGTATTTTGCGTTCATCGCAGCGATCTCTGTGGGGCATACGAATGTGAAATCTGCGGGGTAGAAGCAGACGACTGTCCACTTGCCTTCGTAATCGCTTGATTTAACCTGTTTAAAATGACCTGATTTTGCGTCATATGCCGTCATTTCAAATTCGGGCATTTTTTGTTGTACTAATGTTGAACTCATTTTTTTCTCCTCTTGTTGTGGGGTTTGTTCTGTTTGTGGCGCTTTTTTTGTTACTTTTCGCTCTTTTGCACCTGAACTGCAAGACATGTTGCGCTCCTAATTTGTTTTATATCTTCGCCTGTTTCTTGTGAGGCTTGATGAAATTATAACAAAAAAAGATAAATATATTCTTAATAGATAATTTTTTTCTCTTGGGATGCATTATCAATATTACACAATGTCACTATTCAAACAAAAACCGGCCGTGCAGCGGATTGTGATCAGACACCCCGGCGTTTATGGCACTGCACTTTTGCAACCCCAGTCCACGGTACAAAATATAATCGATGGGTTTTTGCATCCAGGTTTTGACAAAATGCCTGTTCTCGGGGTTGGCTACCAGCAGTCCGTGTTTGTGCGCAAAGGCTTTCAAAAGCTTTGTACGCCCGCTGTTCCATGAGTTAAAATCCCCGCATATGACCAAAGGGTCTTGCAGTTTTTCTACGATCGCGTCAAGCTGGGTTAACTGTTTCTGATACGCAGAGGTTAAAACAAAATTGATCGCGTGCAGATTGATTACGTGCAGCGTTTTGTTGTCTATGGTATAAGACGTAAGCAGTGCGTTTTTGTATGTCGCAAAATACAGCTCTTTGTGCGCGGCGGGATGGACGCTGTGCCGCTGCAGGGCAAACCTGCTTTGTGTCATCGTTCCAAAAGCACTCTTCCTGCCCCGGATATTGGGAGCAAAAACACGGCTAAAAGGTACCTTTTGCCCACTAATCTGATGCATCCTGTACTCTTGAAAACACAAAATGTCACAACTGTAGCTGCCCGTTATCTGATCAAACTCACGCGCAAATTTTGCCGAATCGTTTTGCTTGTGTACATTCCAGCAAAGCAGTCCGAAGGTTGCCATATTCTACACCTGTGCCGCAAAAATACGCATAAAGTTTTCAAACAGCCGGCGCAGGCGCCCGGCGCTTTTAATTTTGTTTTCAGACTGCGCGCCGAGCTTAGCAATCCACATTTGCATCTGGCGGATATGGCTTTTGTCATAAGAGATGGTAACCACTTCATAATTTAAAAGCAGGCTGCGGTAATCAAAGTTCAGTGACCCGATCATAACCGCTTTGTCATCAAAAACAGCGGCTTTGGCGTGCAGCATCGGATGGGAAAAAAACAGCGTCGAGATCCCCCACTCGCGAAGCTGACGGATAAAACTGCTGCGAATAATATCGGCAAAGAAATGGTTGGAGCGTTTGGCAGTCAGAATTTGTACAAACACCCCTTTTCGCGAAGCTACGTGCAAAGCCTGCAAAATAGCCTCGTCGGGGATAAAATAAGGCGTTACGATCCGGATGCTTTGCCTGGCGTTGTATATGCTGTCAAGCAGTACTTCCAGCAATACGTCCCCTTGCACATCAGGTCCTGATGGTACCACCTGAAGCTTTTGGCCGCTGCCTTTACTACGCCATTGCGGCGGGGGCGGCAGCATTTGTGCCGCCGTATAGGCAAGGTCTGAGGCAAAGATTTCATAATAGCGCCTGACCGCCTCACCCCTTGCTTCATACATCAGATCGATCCATCTGTTTTTATTTTCCTGCGGACCCATATATTCATCGGCCAGATTCATACCGCCGCTAAAAAGCACTTCATTATCGATGATATAGATTTTTCGGTGATAGCGGAGATTAAAACGGCTGTAGGCGCGAAACTTCAGCAGCGGCATGAAAAAATGTACGGCCACACCGCTTTGCCGCAGCTTCTTCAACAGATACTGGCGAAAATATAACCCCAAAGAACCGACCGTATCGGTAAGAATAATCACTTCAACCCCCGCTTGGGCCTTTTGCTGCAGCAGGTCAAAAAGCTTTTTTGTCATAATGTCGTATTTGAGTACATAGGTACTGATATAGATGCTGGTGCGCGCGTTTTGCAGCGCCTGCATAAAAGCCTCATACGCCTGGCTGCTTTGGGTATAAAGGCGCAGATCGTTGTCGGTGCTGGCTCCTGCTATGCCGTTTGCACCAAGCAGCGTCTCAATACCGGAAGCATCCGCTTTGCTGGGAACAAAACCGGGGTTGAGGTGTTTTTGGGAGGTGATATTTTTACGCTTTCGGCTGCCAAAAAGAAAATACAAAACCACGAAAATATAGGGTGCCAGCACGCTTAAAAGCAGCCATACGGAGATAGATGCGGGTGAACGGCGTCTATAGAGCATATGGATCAACGCTGCGAGTATAAGTATCCCGCCGCCTAAATAAAAGCCGTAAAACCAGATAATTTCACGTAAATCCATAGCACTCCTTTAAAAATTATTGTATCATATTTGCAAAAAAATAAGACAGGAGACAAAAGTGGCTAAAATTTTAATCACGGGATCTTCAAGCGGACTGGGAAAAGCGCTGTGCCAACTGTACCTGCAAAAAGGATACGATGTGTACGCTCTTGGGAAAAATGATCCGGGTTTTACGCAGCCAAGTTTTGAATTTACCCCCTGCGATCTAAGCCAGCTGGAGCGCATCAGTACCCGTGCGCGCAGGCTGATCGGGCAAAACACATTTGACGCGGTATGGCTCAACGCCGGGATGCTTGGCCCCATCGCCGACGCCCCCGCGATCAGTCTTCAAGCTTTCAAGGAGGCGATGGATCTGAATGTATGGGCCAATAAAGTGCTTTTGGACCTGCTGGTACAAAACGAACCGGGCTTTATCGGCGCCATCTCTTCGGGCGCTTCGCAAAACGGGTCAAAGGGCTGGGGCCCCTACTCGGTCTCAAAAGCCGCGCTGAATATGCTGGTCAAAACATACGCACACCATTTTACTAAAGCCAAACTTTTAGCCCTTGCCCCCGGTGTGGTTCAAACCCCCATGGTCAGGCATATTATCAACCAGGTCGATGACGCCCGCTACCCCTCGGCCAAAAAGCTCAAAAACGGTCCGATCCAGACACCCCGGGACGCCGCGATGAGACTTCATGAAGTCTTTAAAGACCATACTGACCTGCAAAACGGAACATTTATTGACATAAGGAACCTGTAATTTAGCAAACTTTAAGAAAACTTTGCTACAATTTCAATCCTGGTCCGGGGTGTAGCGCAGCCTGGTAGCGCGCTACCTTGGGGTGGTAGAGGTCGTGGGTTCAAATCCCGCCACTCCGACCATTGTAAATCCCTTCACTTAGGGCTTTACGTAAGTTGACGCTTTTGGACGTTTTCAGAGGTGTGCCAAAAGTGTGCCAACTTTTATCCAAAATTAAGTTTATTCTCCGACCTGTTTTTGCCTTCAGTTTCACCGAAAATATCATGAGCAACATTCACTTTTAAGTGCTGATCCTTAAGAAAACCTGCATAGTTTTCAATCAGTGTTTCTATACTGCTGTGCCCTACCATCTTAGCTATAGTTGTCAGTTTATACTCACCGCTGTTTAGCATCGCAGTAATAAATGTATGTCTTGTGTAATATATCTTGCGATATACAATATCAAGATCAGCCAAAAGTTTATGCCACCTTCTTTTTCTGAGAACACTGATATCATAAAGCGGCTTTCCTTCGTTATCAAACAGATACAAAGAATCGCTGCGCTTAATCTGATCCTCAATAAAAGGTTTGGCTTTTTCAAACAAAGGGATCGTTCTTATACTGCCCATCGTTTTAGGTTTGGATATTACACCTTTGCTAATACTCCTTTCAATCGATATCGTATCAGC
>CAYUAC010000138.1:0-4067 GCA_964442515.1 uncultured Campylobacterales bacterium
TTCAATACAACGTTTGTTTCGGTTCAAGAAAAGAGAATAAATGTTGTATTTATCAGCCACGCGTTTCAATACAACGTTTGTTTCGGTTCAAGTTTACAGGAACAAACACAGCCAACACAGAAAATTGTTTCAATACAACGTTTGTTTCGGTTCAAGTAAGAAAATTTCGGGCCCTGTAAGCGGTAAAATCCCACTACTTGGCTCTTTTTCCAACCATTGTGAAAAATTGACAATGCAATGTAAAAGAACCAATACACAACCTATTATAGCATAGTTTCAGCTGTGAAGCCAACAGTTACGGTTGGAAAAATCAGATAAAGATCGATTCGCTTTCCTGCTTATCCGTGCCGAGTGTTTCTTCGGCAAAACTGCCTGAATTGAGCACTTTTATAATGGTTACAAAGTCCAGGTCCTCATCGATGATCTTTTTGAGCTCATAGGCCAGTTTCTTTTGATTTGAGGGGGTTATATTACCGCGAAAGACCGATTTTTGGTGGTGTTTGAGGTATTTTTTGCAGGTTTTAAAGACTTTTGCGACGCGGTATTTGCCCTTGTCGCTGAACTCATCGGCAATATCGTAAAACAAAAAGACGTAGTTGTGGTTGTGTTTTGCCCTCATTGCTTGTCCTTGAGCAAAAACGGCGTAAACGGCCTGTCTTCGATGATTGTTTTTATCAGCTTGTATCCGTCGAGTTTGAGCGCGTTTTTGTAGCTTGTTTTGCGTTTGAGTCTGGGGTGCATAAATGTTTCATTCAATCTGGCTTCAAACGCTTCTAAAAAGATTTTTTTGCCTGTTTCATTGAGCAGGCAGTAGTTGAGTTTGCTGTCAAAGTGTTTGTGTACCTGCAGTTTTTTGCGCCCGACAAGATCAAAGATCGTTTTGTACACGATAACGGGCTTGAAGGCTTCACTCAGATCCAGACTCAGGCTAAAACGCCCTTCACCCGGGGAGTGTAAAAAGCTGATCGCCTGGTTCAGATGCGTCTGATACAGCGCCGAGATGGTTTTGGTATACAGCAGGGTGTTGCCAAAGCTGACAAGCGCGTTCATAGGGTTGTCCGGCGGTCTTTTGACCCGCTTGTTCATTAGAAAATCTTCTGGCAGAAAGTGTTCAAAGCTGTCATAGAAGCGGTGCCATATCCGGCCTTCGATAAAAAGCAGCCTGTGGATGTCAAGCTCTTTGTCCAGCAGGTTCTGCTGTTTTTTTAGCCAGTCCAGAAACGGTTTGACACCCTCTTTTCCGTGGCGGTAGTAGTGGTAGATGGTGTGGTGGATGTTTTGCGCAATGGCTTTGATAATAGCCGCGGCGATATGGACGCGCCTTTGGATGTGGGTCTGGCTCTGCCTGATCGTCAGGTCGCCGCTGATAAGCGCGTCTTTGGGGTAAAAGGTTCCGCTGTATCCACCGTAGTAGTTAAACAGGTGCAGCGTGATGCCGGCTTTGGATATGAAGTCTAAAAACTTCGTATTAAAATCCACTTCGTTCATGCAGTACAGCTCTTTGGTATCCTGGACGGGGATATAAAAGCTGCCTTTTTTGTTGGTAAAGGCGATCGAATTGTCTTTGCGTCCCAGGCGTCCCATGCTGAAGATGTAGCGGGTATGGTTTTTTGCCATTATCTTGTACCCCAAATACTGCTAAGCTGTGGGGACGTAACCACTTCGATAGATGAGTTTTTGAAATCTTTTGGATTGTTGGTAACAATAAGGGTACAGCTTGCGTTTGCGGCACCGGCAAATTGAAGAGCATCTTCATAATCTTTGAAGATATGTTTTTTGCATAGTCCAAGAGTCGTTTGAAAAAGCGCATCGTCTGTGTAAATGACGGTAAACGCATCGTGGATATACTCCAGTTTTTCCAGTGCTTCATCAAGGCTGAGTTTCATATGTGCACGCATGATATAAAACAGATTTGACAGGGTGTCGCTGTTGATAAAAAGTTCGATCTCTTCATTTTCAAAGCAGGTGTGCAAAACATCAAGCGAAGCTTTGTGAAAGGGGCGGGCGGTATCAAAAATATCTACGATGACGTTTGTGTCGATATAAACATTATTATGCATGTTTTTTTGCTTTTGCCTCTCTTGTTACTTTTTTGTCAACTTTTTTTAAACTCCCTTTTTGGGCGATGCCGACAAGGTTGTCAAGTGCTCGCAGCCTTTTTTGCACCTTTTGCGATTCGTGCTGTTTGCCTACATATGCCTCAAGTGCTACGGCTACGATCCGGGATTGTTTTTGTTCATGGTCTTTGGCGTAGTCTTCCAATTCTTGGGCGATATAATTTGGAAGCGTAAAGGTTTTGCGTACCGATTTTGTTTGTTTTAAAAGGCTTGACATATAAATCCTTTGTATAAATAGTGTGAATTATTATATTGATTTTTTTGATAATTTGCAAATGGAAAGTGTTGTGCCCTCAAATAAAACAGTATTCATAATACGCGCACTTTTTGCATTTGCTCTCCAGTTTTGGCGGCGGTGGAGCAGGGCTGGTAATGAGCGTTTCAATCTGCGCAAGAACCTGTAGCAGCTCTTTTTCGTTTTCATCGGTGAGTTGGATGTAATGCACTTTTTTATCCTGCCTGTTCTTTTCGATAAATTCTATTTTCCCTTTCTTGATAATGCCTTTTTGCTTGAGCTTATGCAGATACAAAAGTACTTGCCACTTCACCGCTTCGGGGTCGCTGTCGCTTTTTTTGACCTCCACCAGATAATCCTTGGTAAGTTTGTCTATCTTGACATTGTCGATGGTGATTTCTGTCTTTTTGCCTTTGTCTTCGTTGATCTCATGCAGCACTTTGCCGATACGCACGTCTTCGCTGTTGTCTTCAAGGTTGATGCGGTTGGCGTGCAGCCAGCACTGCGTGGGGCAGTGGAAGTAGTAGTTTATCAGAGTGCCGGTGATGCTATTCACCCTAAAGCCTTTTGTATAGTTTTGATAGATAAAAACATTGTTTGTGGAGTAGGTTTGATGCCAAGCTCCCCCGAAGTGACAGGCAAAATTTCAAATCCAAATGCATCATAAAAAGTTAGCGCTTCTTCTTTGGCATCTACCACTACACCCGCACATCCTGCCTTGTCTTTGATATCAAGTGCTAAAAATAAAATATGACGCAAAAGCATTTTGGCCAAACCTCTTTTTTGGTAGTTTAGATCGACACCGAGTCTTGCAAGACGCAAAATAGGAATCGGGTAGTCAGGTAGTTTGGCAAACTCTTTTTTTTTGATGTTTTCGATGTTGATTGATCCGGTACTCACTGTTGCATAGCCAAGTGGCTTTTTGGAATGAGGCATACAAGCGATGTAAGTCGTACCGATTTTATGTCTAAACTGATTTTGTCCCGCAAATTTGATAAAAAAGCGGTCTATCTCTATATCGCCGCTGGCAAAACCATTGCGATTGTCATTTTTATGAAGCTTGCGAATTTTAATCTTCATGCATCAGCTTTTTGAGTGCATCACTTGGTGCTTTTTCATTGTTGATAAGGTCATCGTAGGTTTGTTGATCCACCGAAAGAGTAGGGGGGATAACGATATCTTCGGGCAGTTCCTCGCGGGCATTTATATAGTGCAAAAGTGCTTGTTCAAGGATAAAACCTTTTTTTTGACCCGACTTTTTGGCAAACGCCTCAAAAGTTGCTTTGGTCTCTTGAGTAATATAGCCTGAGATTTGAGTTTGCATGATATTCCTTTTATTTTTCTACTATTTTATAGAAAAATGTAGAAGTTGTCAAAAAAGTCGTTAGGTTCACAGTGATTTATAAGATTAAAGACTTATTTGAAATATCTGAGACTTTATCGTTTAATAGTCCCATTTCGCAACTATACTGTAACCCAATCAGTGGAAATACTTTTTTATAGTTATTAATTTCAACAAAGGTGATAAGATGTTTATTTGACATATACTTTTTTTTGCTTATCGATACAAATAACTTTTCAGCTTCTATGTATTGCTGATTCTTTACGCATTCACTAAATTCTTCAAACAGTTCAATGGGAAGTACTTCTATTCCGTCAAACTGTTCAAAAAATTTTTCTTCGCTTTCTTCATATACATTAAAAGGATAAAGGTT
>CAYUAC010000138.1:4077-4565 GCA_964442515.1 uncultured Campylobacterales bacterium
CGCTGATAACAGTATTTTGAGTATTTTTTAAGACCTTCAAAGTCTTTTCTATAAGAATTTTGTCATAAATTTTTGTATGTGCATCTTCAAGAGTTGTTGTTACATAACAATTGGCGTCAGCATTTGCTTGAAGTAACCGTTTTTTTCCCCTGTATACACGTCCAAATCGTTGCAATAACGCATCAAGGGGAGCAGGTTCGGTAACTATCAAATCATAATCGATATCTAAACTCACTTCAATTGCTTGTGTCCCTACGAGTAATTGAGGCTTATTTTTTGATTGGACTTCTTTTTCTTTTTGAGTACGGTCTTTTGGATTAAATCCACTATGAAGTAAAGTTTTATTTTCACATTTGATGATTCCATACATCTCTTGAGCTTTTGCTACGGTATTGCAAACTACTAAAACTGTTTTGCCATCATTGATTTTAGTTTGAATAAAAGCTTTTTGTTCATCTATTGAAGACTTAAGTTCTTTATCTGGTGAA
>CAYUAC010000139.1:0-3001 GCA_964442515.1 uncultured Campylobacterales bacterium
GTCAAGTTCTTTGAGGATATTTGCTATTTCAGAGACGTGCAGGTAGTTGGCTTCACTATCTTCAATATAGCGATCTAATGCATCCATCCGCCAAACGATCCTTTTTTAGCGTCTATTTTATCTAAATTTTGCAAAAGGAAACAACGACTAGTTTTTTCCTTTAATAAAAATCTATAACCCCCTCTGTTATAATGGCTTCTTATGAAACAGAATTTGAAAGCAATTATATTTTTTTCTACTCTTTTTATCATTGTTCACGCCGCGGCGTATCTGGAATACCGTTATGAAACAAAAAAACATGAAACCTATATACAGGCGGGACTGCCCCAGGACAGCACCTATAAACAAAAATACGGCAAAGAGGCGATCCAGAAAATTACCGCGGCCAAATACAGTATCGCACTGCTGTCCTTAGGCGTTGTTTTTTTCTTCTACAGAAGGCAGCGTGAACAAAGCAGACTGCTAGAACAGCTCAAATATGTCATCGACCACTCTACACTGGTATCCAAAACCGATCCAAAAGGGCGCATCACTTACGCCAACGACGAGTTTGTCAAACTCTCGGGATACAATAAAAACGAACTGCTTGGAAAACCCCACAACATTATCAGGCACCCGGATATGGATAAAGAAGCGTTTACGCAGATGTGGCGTGATATCCGTGCGGGCAAGACATGGCGGGGCATCGTAAAAAACCGTAAGAAAGACGGCTCTTCTTATACCGTGGATGCCCGGATATTTCCTATCTTAGATGGCAGGGGAAAAATCAAAGAATATATCGCGATACGACACGATATCAGCGAAATCATGAACCCAAAACGCCAGCTGCTGGAAGATATCAAATCCGCGCGCATCAAAACGCTGTTTATCGTCCAAATGATCAATCATGAAAACATCAAAAGCTTTTACGGGATCGATTTTGCCCAAAAACTTGAAGACCTCATCGACCAAAAATCAAAGGCTTTGGATTTTGTCAAAAACTACGCCCTGCCCGAGGGTTATTTTGCCTTCACCTCCGAAGAATCCCTTGGACAAAATGCGCTGGAAAATGCGCTGCGTCAGATTGCGGGACAAACCTACAGCGTAGACAATACGACGCTGGAACCAAGCTTTAGCGCCGCATACTCCCACAGCGGCGAAAACATGTACGAAGATTGCACGCTGGGGTTGAAAAAGGTTGATCACCAAAGAGACTGCGTTATCGACGCGACTGATTTCACCCTGCATGTCAAACAGCAGATCAAGCAAAACTTTACCATGATCCAGACCATCAAATCGGCCCTGAAAGACAAACGCGTGATTTCGCACTTTCAACCCATCGTCGACAACACAACGATGCAGATAGCAAAATATGAGTCGCTGGTGCGGCTGCAGGATAAAAACGGCGATGTGATTTCCCCCTTTTACTTTTTAGACGTGGCAAAACAGGCCGCATATTACAAACAGATCACCCAGGAAGTGATCAAAAACTCTTTTGACGCGCTTGAGATGCTGCCGGCGGTGACAATCAACCTTGCTTCACAGGATTTGGAAGACAAGCAAACCAGAGCCTATCTGCTGGATCTTGTCAGCCAGCAGCGCTACCGAAACAGAGTCACTTTTGAAATGCTTGAGGATGAAGGTATCAGCGATTTTGGCACTATCAAATCCTTTATACGCCAAGTCAAAGCTTACGGCGTCACCATCGCCATCGATGATTTCGGCAGCGGATATTCCAACTACGAACGGCTGGTGGATTTCGCGCCCGATATCTTAAAGATAGACGCCGGACTGATCAAAAATATCGATCAGGACGAATATGCCCGAAGCATCGTCGAATCGATCGTCCTTTTTGCCAGGGAACGCGGTATCCAGACGGTGGCGGAGTTTGTCTCAAGCCAGGAGATTTTGGCAATCGTCAAAGAGATAGGTATCGATTACTCCCAGGGCTTTGAAGTGGGAAAACCGGCTCCTTTATGATAAAATTACAAAAAAATTCACAGGAGAGGTTGATTTGATCAAAAAATGTTTATTTCCCGCAGCCGGGTACGGCACCCGGTTTCTGCCCGCGACCAAGGCGATGCCAAAAGAGATGCTTCCGGTGGTGGATAAGCCCCTTATCCAGTACGGTGTGGAAGAAGCCGTCGATGCGGGCATGGATACCATCGCCATCGTCACCGGACGGGGAAAACGCTCGCTGGAAGATCATTTTGATACCAGCTACGAACTCGAACACCAGATCAAAGGTACCAAAAAAGAAGGCTATCTTAAAGATATCAACAAACTGATTGAACACTGTACTTTCAGCTATACCAGACAAAAGCAGATGCTTGGTCTTGGCCACGCGATCCTGACGGGTCAGACGCTTGTGGGCAATGAAGCTTTCGGCGTGGTCTTAGCCGATGACCTGTGTGACAGCAAAAGCAAAGGGGTTCTTGCCCAGATGACCAAAGTGTACGAAAAATACAAATGCTCCGTCGTCGCCATCGAAGAAGTCCCCAAAGACCAGGTACACAAATACGGGGTAATTTCGGGAAAACAGATCGAAGAGGGACTTTTTATGGTCAAGGATATGGTGGAAAAACCCGACGCCAAAGACGCGCCCTCAAATTACGCCATCATCGGCCGCTACATCCTCACCCCCGATATCTTTGACATTCTGCAAGAGACCAAACCGGGCAAAGGCGGCGAAATCCAGATCACGGATGCACTACTGGAACAGGCCAAAGAGGGCATGGTACTGGCGTACAAATTTGACGGCATCCGCTTTGACTGCGGCAGCGTCGAAGGATTTGTGGACGCGACGAACCATTTTTATGAAAAAGGTAAAGGCAGCTAGATGCAACAAAGAGAACAAAACTGCATTAATGAAGATGAAATCGATTTGAGAGAACTCTTTACGACACTGTGGCAAAATAAAATTTTCATCGCCGCTTTTACGGCCACTATCACTGTAGCAGCTACGGTCTATGCATTTACGAAAACTCCGATATATGAGGCTAAAGCTACTCTGGAAGTTGGC
>CAYUAC010000139.1:3011-4367 GCA_964442515.1 uncultured Campylobacterales bacterium
ATCTATGAAGGAACCGCCTCCATTGAGATCGGTGAAATCCAAAGCAAAGAAAACGGTTTGCTTCGTTTGGAACACCCCGGAGATGTCGCTGCGATCTTAAGCAAATCTTTTGAAATTAGTGCTGATAACGTTGGCGGAACAACAAGAATGGTTCAATTAACAGCGACTGCAACGGACAAAACAACCATTAAACGCAGATTGCAAGAAGCCGTCAACTTTATTATCAGCCGGCATAAGGAAAAAGCACAGTTTTTTGATCACTATATCATGACCAGTCAAATCGGTAATATAACTATTGAAAACACCCCCATCAATCAGCCAAAGAAAAAACTTATCGTCACGGTTGCTTTTGTCACGGGCTTTATTTTAGCTGTTTTCCTCGTATTTTTCAAAGATTTTATCAAGAGTTTCAGACAGGAAGACAATGACCAACCCCCCATGCGATCATGAACTTTTTGCAATAAGCCAAAACTGTTACGCTCCCATTTCGTGGCTGGATACGCTGATCCCGCCGCGGCTGAAAATGCTGACCAACCCCTACAAAGAAACACCCTATTACTGTTTTGACGCGGGCGGTGTGGAATCGATGTATGATTTTGCCACAGATAAAAAAGACGCCGCCGATAAGATCGGCATCATCAGCACAAAAGACGGACCCGCTGTGGCCAGAAAAAAAACGGATATCCGAAACACATACAACATCTTGCCCGATGCCGCGTTTATGCAGGCTTATAACACCCTGTTTGCCAGACACAGGGAAAATATCCAGCGCTATTTCAATCTGACCATCACCTACTCCGGTGATCCCCAGATTCTTATCTATACCCCCGGGTGCTTTTATATCCGCCACAGCGACAACTGCACTGAAATCCTCAAAGACGGGGAACTAATCGGTTTTAAACCCGTAGCACCCCAGCGTGTACTGACGACGGTACTGTTTTTAAACGGCGACTTCACCGGCGGAGAACTTGTATTTGACTTTTTTTGCGACAAAGAGGGCAACCCCGTCACACTGGTCCCGCAGGCCGGAAAGATGATCTCGTTTTTTTCCAACCCCTACTATTCGCATTCGGTGCGAAGCGTCACGCAGGGTACCCGTATCAGCGTTGCGCAGTGGCACAGGGCCCTATTGCATTAAGCTTTTATTTATTAAAATTTATTATACTTTTAGTATCATTCAGTTAAAATGTACTGAATCTAAAAAACGGTTAGGAGATAACATGAGAAAAGTAACAAGTCTAGCAATGGCAGCTCTTCTGGGGCTAAGCATCACTGCAACAACGGCAATGGCAGACGCAGCCGTAGGCCAAAAAGTATACAGTCAGGTATTTAAAGAAAAATGCGGTTTTACCGGTA
>CAYUAC010000140.1:0-4344 GCA_964442515.1 uncultured Campylobacterales bacterium
CAGCATCGGCGGCAGCAGCGTCGTAAAGGCAAAGCGGGCTACACCGACACCCACAATGATGCTTAAAATGCCCGCCAGGAGAATATTTGCGTTTTTGTTTTTGTCAAATAAGGAATAGAGCAAGAAGACCGCCTTTTTTTGATCAAATTGTATCATTTTATGAAAAATCGTTACAAAAAATTCCATATTACCAATATTGTTACGAATATGCACACTGTTAAATGCTATTTGTGTAGAAAAGGAGTTACTAAATTACACACAAATCAAAAACTTGTGTAAAAAAGTTGCAAAAGTTGCACTTTGCTATGTTCATGCTATTTTAAATATTTATCATTGAAAGTGATAAAAATTAAAAGGAGTTGTCATGGAGCTTACGGAAAACGCAAAAGCTTACTGGCGTGCCAATGTGAAACTGCTGATCCAATGCTTGATAGTATGGTTTGTCGTTTCATTTGGCTTTGGCATATTGTTGGTTGATGTTTTAAACAACTTCAGCCTCGGCGGGTATCCGCTTGGATTCTGGTTCGCGCAGCAGGGATCTATCTATACGTTTATAGGTATCATCTTTTACTACGTGTATAAAATGAACAAATTCGATAAAGAATTTGACGTTGATGAAATATAGGGGGCAATGATGGAATTACAAACATTAATATGGCTTGTTGTGGGTGCGTCATTCGCGCTCTATGTGGGGATCGCTATCTGGGCAAGAGCCGGTAGTACGAGTGAGTTTTATGTTGCCAGCAAGGGGATTCACCCGGTGCTAAACGGTATGGCCACGGCTGCTGACTGGATGAGTGCGGCGTCATTTATCTCAATGGCGGGTCTGATCGCGTATCTTGGCTACAGCGGTTCGGCGTATCTGATGGGCTGGACAGGCGGTTACGTACTGCTTGCGCTGCTGTTGGCACCGTATCTGAGAAAATTTGGCAAGTTTACCGTTCCTGATTTTATTTCAGACCGGTTTGATTCCAAAGCGGCAAGAATTATCGCCGTTATCGCGCTTCTGGTTATCTCGCTGACATATATTATCGGTCAGATGAGAGGCGTTGGTATCGCGTTTTCACGCTTTTTGGAAGTTGAACTGATCTGGGGGCTTGTCTCAGGTATGGCTATTGTCTTTAGTTATACGGTTATGGGCGGCATGAAAGGTATTACCTACACCCAGATCGCGCAGTATGTTGTGATGATCTTTGCTTATACCGTTCCCGCAATCTTTATCTCCGTACAGCTGACAGGATGGGTGCTGCCCCAGATCGGCCTGGGTGCCACGACTGCTGATGGCAGCATGTATATGCTTGAAAAACTCAACATGGTTGTCCAGGATATCGGGTTTGCCGAGTATACGACCAATACTACGATGAGTACGATGAACATCTTCCTGCTGACTATGGCGCTGATGATCGGTACGGCGGGTCTGCCCCACGTAATCGTTCGTTTCTTTACCGTTCCAAAGGTAAGAGATGCCAGAAAATCAGGCGGCTGGGCACTGATCTTTATCGCGCTTTTATATACGACTGCTCCGGCAGTAGGTGCGCTTGCTATGTATAATCTGGTCAATACCGTCCATACGGGTGACACAGTTGCAACCGAAAATACGCTCAAGATCGAAGACCGCCCCGAGTGGATGAAAACCTGGGGTGATACGGGGCTTTTAACCATCGAGGATAAAAACGGTGACGGAAGAATCCAGTTTTATAACGACAGCAATGAAGATTTCGCGCAAAAAGCGGCGTCTATGGGCTGGGAAGGCAACGAACTCAAAGTCGACAGAGATATTATGGTTCTTGCAAACCCAGAAATTGCGGGGCTTCCAAACTGGGTGATCGCTCTTGTCGCAGCAGGCGGTATCGCAGCGGCACTGTCAACGGCGGCAGGCCTGCTTCTGGTGATCTCTTCATCGATTTCACACGATCTGCTCAAAGGGTTGTTCAAACCAGATATCAGCGATAAAAACGAGCTGCTTGCCGGCCGTATCGCTATGACGGTGGCGATTATTGTCGCGGGGTACTTTGGGATGAATCCTCCGGGCTTTGCAGCCGAAGTCGTCGCACTTGCCTTTGGTCTGGCGGCCTCAAGTCTGTTCCCTGTGCTTATGATGGGTATTTTTTATAAGAGAATGAACAAGCAGGGCGCGGTTGCCGGTATGCTTGCGGGTCTGCTGACAACGGTACTGTACATCTTTATGTACAAAGGGTTCTTCTTTATCCCCGGTACCAACGTACTGCCTGACAGTCCAGAGGGCTGGCTGTTCGGTATCGCGCCGCAAGGCTTTGGTACGATCGGTGCGATCATCAACGTGGTTGTCGCGTACTTTGTCGCCAAAAACACGCCTGAACCTTCTCAAGAGATTCAGGACCTTGTCGAAAGCGTACGGGTACCAAAACAATAACGTAAAACTTCTCTCTTCTAGTCTTTACAGGGGCCTTGGCCTCTGTAAAGTTTCTTTCAATTCAGCCTTAAGATGATACTGGTTACTATCACAGGGAACTCTTCCAAAAAGGCACAGCAATGAAAAACGTACTTATAATAAACGGACACCAATACTATCCCCAAAAAGCAGAAGGGAAATTAACAGGTGCAGTTATCGACAGAGCCGATGCGTTTCTCAGCGCTCACGGTTTTGATGTCAAGCACTCCAAGGTTCAAAGCGATTACAGTATTGAGGAAGAAGTGGCCAAATTTGACTGGGCCGATATCTTTATTGTTCAGTATCCCGTGTTTTGGATGGGTGTTCCCTGGATCACCAAAAAATACATCGACGAAATCTTTTCAGCGGGCAACGGCAGCGTGACCTTTGTCGATGACGGCAGAAGCAGAAGCGATGCGGGCAAAAAATACGGCAGCGGCGGCCTGATGCAGCAAAAACAGTATATGCTTTCTTTGACATACAACTGCCCCAAAAGCGAATTTGACAACAAAGCCGGGTTTTTTGAGGGATTGAGCCTGGATGAGGCCAACGTCGCCACGCACAAAACGTTTCAATTTTGCGGAGCCAGCCCGAAAGAGAGCTTTGCGGTATATGATGTTTTTAAAGGCGATCTTGATTTGCAGCAAACGCTTGCAGAGCTTGAAAAGAGACTGGAAAAAAACTTTTTGACCTGAAATCTTGCTTTTTTGCCCCATGTACGGGGCAAAACGGACAAATATCAAAACTTTTTGCAATTTGCTTGTGTTTTGTGATCTTTTCCGTTATACTGTGTCCAATGAAAGATGATAGAACACTCAGACTTTAGAATGAATTTATATTGACGACGCAAGCTCTACAGTAGAATCCACCTAAACACGACTTCGATTAGATTTCAAATACAACAACATAAGGCAACACAATGGCACTAGTAAACGGAACAGTAAAATGGTTCAACAGCGACAAAGGTTTCGGTTTTATCGAACAAGAAGAAAACGGCAAAGATATTTTCGTACACTTTTCACAGATTAACGGAAACGATTACGAGAGAGTTTCTCTCAATGACGGTCAAAAAGTAACATTTGAAATCGGCGAAGGTCAAAAAGGCCCACAGGCTGAAAACGTTACAGGACTGTAGCAACTTCTGATCCGGGCGACAATCGCCTGGATCGTTTCTTTTTCCAAGAAAGGGGTCCGACCCCTTTTGGTGAAATGACCCTTTGTTGAAGCCGATTCCCCCTTTTGATTTTTCTAACTTCTTAGTTGCCTTGTCTGATTTTTTAAATACCTGCTGTTTTATGGTTTAAACTTTGCAGTCTTTCTGCTAACCACATTTTTATAACCGCTTGACGACTTACCCCGATATGTTTTGCTTCTTTATCTAAAGAATCAACCATCCAGGAAGGAAAATCAATATTTACTTTTTTGGGTTTTTCATTGATCATTTTTATTTTTGATGTATCAAAATAGTCTAAAATATCTTCTTTGTTTTCATCAAATTTTTTATCTAATTCTGATGCTTTCATAAAGTTTAATCTCCTTTTTTCTTGATCTGCGTACAGAGATGATTCTGGTAACATCATTTCTATACGTTATGATTGCCGTATAGTTTTTGGAGTCAATTTGACCTAAAACTAAAAACCGTTTTTCATCTTCACTTTGAGTAGATGCTAACTCAAAAGAGTATGGATCTTCCCGTAACTTTTTTGCCTCTTCAAAATCAATACCGTGTTTTGATTTGTTGATTGTGCTTTTGTTCTCATCATACTCAAATTCTATACTAAATTATACCATATTTGCAGTATCTTAAAGGGGTCCCTTATGCGGCTCCTTGGACTCGACCCCTATTGGACGCAAATACCTGTTAATAAGCTGTTACCTGATACTGTTTGTTGGAAAAGACCGCCGGGCTATCCATCCGGCAACATTCATCAGTA
>CAYUAC010000141.1:0-4295 GCA_964442515.1 uncultured Campylobacterales bacterium
TGGCTGAGACGGCTGATGTTTTGCGGGTAGGTTGCTGAAAAAAGCATCGTCTGCCGCTGCTTTGGCAAAAAATCGATGATGGTTCTGATATCTTCGCTAAAGCCCATATCCAGCATCCGGTCAGCCTCGTCCAGTACCAGTGTGTTTATATCCCTGGGCGAAAACGATCCATTGCGCAGGTGCTGCAGGATGCGTCCGGGCGTGCCGACGATGATGTGGGCCTGATGTGACAGCGAATGCACCTGAGGCTTAAACGGCGTCCCGCCACACAGCGTGGTGATCTTGATATTGTGCGCAAAGCGCGCCAGCCGCCGCAGTTCCTGAGCGACCTGATCGGCCAGTTCGCGGGTGGGGCAAAGCACCATTGTCTGGATGCGAAAGTGCTTGACGTTGAGTTTGTGCAGCAGCGCGATACCAAACGCCGCGGTCTTGCCGCTGCCTGTTTTTGCTCTGGCGATGAGGTCGCTGCCTTGCAGTGTCAAAGGAAGCGATGCTTCCTGTATGGGTGTCATCTGCGTATATCCGAGGGTGTCTAAGTTTGCAGTCATTGCCCGGCTCAAAGGCAGGGCGGTAAAGGTTTCATTTGTCATGGCGCAAGTATAGCAAAACTTCAGATCGTTATTTGCCCAACTGTAAATAGATATGTATGATTTCAAGCGCCGCGGGCGTTACCCCGCTGATCTGGCTGGCAGCCTGCAGCGTGGGCGGGTTGAACTTTTCCAGCTTTTCAATGATCTCGTTTGAAAGCCCCGCGACCCTGGCAAAATCAAAATCTTCGGGGATGGTTATATCCATCATCGATTTGAGTTTTTCCACCTGCTGTTTTTGCTTTTGGATATAGCGAAAATACTTGGCTTCGACCAGAATCTGTTCGATGATGAAATCATCATACTTTTCAAGGCTTGGTACCAGACGTAGCAGCTTTTGCTTGTCGTAATCACCCCTGCCGATCACGTCGATGGTGCATACCTTGTCGCTGATTCTGTCTTCGCCCAGCTTCTCAAGCAAAGCAAGCGTCTCCTTGTTTGGCGTCTGGTACGTGGATTTTAAGTATTCCACCCCCTCCCGTTTCTGGCTTTGCATCGTCTCTATGCGCTCGATCTGTTCTTTGGTTATCAGCCCCAGTTCATACCCGTACCGTGAAAGCCGAAAGATAGCGTTGTCTTCTCGCAGCAGCAGTCGAAATTCGGCCCGGCTGGTAAACATACGGTAGGGTTCGTTGGTGCCTTTGGTGACCAGATCATCGATGAGTACGCCGATGTAGCCCTCATCCCTTCGCAAAATAAGCGGGTCTTTGCCCTGCAGGGCCAGTGAAGCGTTGATACCTGCCATCAGCCCCTGCGCGGCGGCTTCTTCATACCCGGTAGTGCCATTAATCTGGCCGGCCAGATACAGTCCGCTGATACGCTTAGTCTCCAGGGTGTGTTTCAATTCGGTGGGCTGGACGTAATCGTATTCGATCGCGTAGCCGTAGCGTACGATCCTGGCCTTTTCTAACCCCTTGATCGAATTTATCATTTCTCTTTGTACGCTTGGGGGCAGGGAGGTCGAAAGCCCGTTGATATAGTATTCGTTTTTCTCAAGCGTCTGGGGTTCGACAAAAAGCTGGTGTCTGGGTCTTTCCCTGAATCGGTGGACCTTATCTTCGATACTGGGGCAGTACCGCGGTCCCTGGCTGTCGATCTGGCCGGTAAAAAGCGGCGCCTGATGGAAATTGCTCTCTATCATGTCGTGCGTTTTTTCATTGGTATAAGTCACAAAGCAGGGCAGGTTGACAGGGTCAAAATTTTTAGTGGTAAAGCTAAAGGGCCTGGGCGCTTCATCGCCGTAGTGTTCTTCCATGACGTCGGGGTTGAGTGTTTCACCCGCTACTCTGGCACACGTGCCTGTTTTGAGCCGTCCGATCTCAAAGCCGTAGGTTTTTAAGTCATCGGCCAAATCCGTGCTGGAAAACTCGCCGGCGCGTCCGGCTTTCTGGCGGTTTTTGCCGATATGGATCTCGCCGTTGAGGAAGGTTCCTGCGGTGATGATGACCTTTTGTGCCCGGTAAATGTTTTCCAGATCGGTTTGAACGCCCGTGACCGTGCTATCTTCTACGATCAGTTTGGATACCCGCTCCTGAATCAGGTCCAGTCCCGGCGTGTGCAGCAGCTCATCGCGCATATAGATACGGTAGCGGTCCATATCGATCTGGGCTCGGCTGCCTCTGACGGCGGGGCCTTTAGAAGCGTTTAGCAGGCGAAACTGCAGACCGGAGCGGTCTGTGATGCGCCCCATCATCCCCCCAAGCGCGTCGAGTTCTTTGACCAGGTGGCCCTTGGCCAGTCCGCCGATGGCGGGGTTGCAGCTGGCTGCGGCGCTTTGTTCGGCCAGTATGGTTAAAAGCGCTGTTTTTTGGCCCGTTTTGGCGGCACTCAGGGCTGCTTCGCATCCGGCGTGCCCGCCCCCGATGACGACTACATCATATTCCACAAAAAATTCCTTTATACTTTATCATTGATGCAATTATATCAAACCTTTTGCAGCTTTGTATCATGAACAAAATATAACCTTTAGGCTATTTTTAAGAGAAGATTATGTATTATAAAGGCAAATTCGGTCCGTTAGAGGCCAAAACATTATGAAAGGTAACTTTTGAGTAAACAGATTGTATGTAAGTTTGGAGGCAGTTCGGTAGAAAACGCAACACAGATCAAAAAAGTTGTCAATATCGTCAAAGAAAACTCCCAGCGACGTTTTGTCGTCGTCTCAGCTCCGGGAAAAGATGAAAAATACGGGGTCAAGATCACAGACCACCTGCTTAATATCTCCAATTCAGACCATCTAAGCGATGAAGACATCTCTGCAGATCAAAGCAAAAAATGCGTTATCGAAAAGTTTGAAACACTTTTGAAAGATCTTAAAGTCGAGGATAAAGAACTTATCAGCGATCTCAAAAAGGACTTGGAAACTAAGCTCACAGGCGAGAAAAGAGAAGCCTTTTTAGCAAGCCGCGGCGAAAAATACAACGCGCGGGTGATTGCTGATTATATGAATAAAACAGGTGTGAAAACAAAGCTTGTACTGCCCGAAGAGATCGGGTTTATGCTCAGCAAAGAATACCTCAACGCCAAGATTTTAAAAGAAACGTATAAAAACTTTGAAAAACTCAAAAACGAAACGGATATCTGCCTGATGCCCGGCTTCTACGGCATCACCAACGACGGCGACGTAGCCGTGCTTTCCCGCGGTGGATCTGATCTGACCGGCGGCGAACTGGCGTATTCGGTCAATGCTTCCATGTATGAAAATTGGAGCGATATCGACGGCGTTTACGACAGCGATCCCCGCATCGTAGACAAGGCCGATGTGGTGCAGCGCCTTACCTTTAAAGAGATCAGGATGCTTTCATCCAAAGGCTTTAACGTCTTTCACTTTGACGCGATGGTTAATTGTAAAAAGCGAAACATCCCCATCAATATCAGAAACACTAATAAGCCCTCAGCCAGCGGGACGATGATCTTGACCGACCGGGTTCCCATGGAACATATCGTGGGTATCGCCCAACTCAATGATATGGCGTACGTGTATGTAGAAAAAGACGGTATCAGCGATGAAACCGGCTTTACCGAAAAGCTTTTAAGCATCTTTAACCGCTACAAGATCAAAACCCACTATTACCCCACGGACAAAGACGATATCGCCGTACTGATTTCACAGGATGATCTTGAAGGCCATATCAACAACCTCAAACAGGATATCGAAACCGAACTTGATCCGGATGTAATCGACGTGGTATACAACCTTTCTATCCTCAGTGCCGTGGGTATCGGGATCAAAGATGACACCACCATTATCGCCGATGCGATCCTGGCTTTGAAAGACAATAATATCGAGATCGAAATGATGGACCAGAGTCCTGCCAAGATTTCATTTCAAATCGCGGTGAATTCCCAGCACGCTGATATCGCGCTTAAAGTCCTGCATGAAAAGCTGATCTAAATGTTTACGGGCCTGATCCGCGAGCTTGCACAGGTTGTATCCTATAAAAACAATATCCTCACGCTAAAAGCAGACTACAAACCCGCCATCGGCGACTCGGTCGCCGTCAACGGGGTGTGTCTGACCGTGATCTCTGTGCAGGAGGGCGGCTTTGCGCTTGAACTTGCCGATGAGACAAGAAAGATTATTGATCTTGAAAGGCTTGCGGGCAAGGTTCATATCGAACCGGCCATGAGCATGGGTGAGCGCTTTGACGGCCATTTTGTGCAGGGGCATGTGGATACCGTGGGCGAAGTGGCCAAGATTACACGCGG
>CAYUAC010000142.1:0-1420 GCA_964442515.1 uncultured Campylobacterales bacterium
ACGAGAAGTTTCAGATAATAGTATTTTGACTTGTTTAATAATTGATGTTCTATCTGACTGTTTGACTTTGTAAAGCTTTTTTATATTATGATTTAACTTTCTAAGAACAAGTAACTCATGTATCTCGATACTGTGTAAGTTTAAGTATTTATTCACAATGTTAAACTCACTGAATTGAAAATTTTCGGAATAAATTTCACTTTCTAAAGTTTTCAATCTATCTTTATTCAAAGCTCCTATATTTTTTCCATCACTATTTCTAAAAAACCTTTTTAAATTATGAACAGTAAATTGTTGATTCATTTTAAAACACCTTTAATTAAATATCAAAACACAAAATTAGTTATTAATCAACTAAAAACTCTATCCATCAACCCAAAACTCTCCACATCCAAAAGTGAAAACGCAAACCACTTTTTGCCAAGGTCTTTGAGGCTTGCACCGATGTGATAAACTTCTTTGTCATCAAGTATCAAAAACCTGTCGTGCGAACTTTTAAATTGCTTTGCCTGCAAGTTCCCATGCTGAGCATTATATTTATCTATATCAAGTCTGAGCCGCTTGCTTATGGTTTTGGTCAGGATTGTTATTTGTACGTTGTCGGCTGCTTTGCTTAAATGTGTCAGCGTGGTTTCGTCACAGTAGTTGTCGATCAGGATGATGGAACTTTTTGCTTTTTTGATCAGCTTGCTTACAAAGGCATACGCATCAAACACCTGCCCGTCAAAAAACACTCCCTGCTTTGGCTGGATACTTTTATCTTCCAAAGCGTCAAAGAGCTTTTCAAACTTTTCATCGGTTTGCGCTTCATGCGAAATCTGTCTTTTTTCTACAAGTTCAAGCCGTTTAAAAAGATCCCCGTTTAAAGATAAAAACTGTCGCATCTTCACAAAGCTGTTGATAATCTGTATACTTGTTTTTATAGCTCTGTCGCTTCGCAAAACGGCACTGAGCATCGATACGCCCTGCTCTGTGAAGACATAAGGCATTGAGGTGGAATGTTTTAGTGTTTTGAACCGGTCACAATTTGTGACCAGTTCAGTCATTTCATTTTGATTGAGTTGAAATCGAAATTCAGCCGGGAACCTTTCGATATTTCTCTTCACGGCTTGATTAAAAACTTTCGTTTCTACCCCATACAGCCGTGCCAAATCCCTATCGACCATCACTTGTTTCCCTCTGATGGTAAAAATCTTATCTTCTATATTTGAATCTTTAGCCAATTCATCCATAACGACGCTCTTTCCAACAGGGTTTACCAAATTTATTTAAACCATTCTACCTAAAACTAAATTTTAAGTTTCTTGGCACGAGTGCATTGCAATATCACTCACTCATCTCCACGCTGCTTGTCCCATCTCCTTTGGGCACCACCTTTATCTGCAGCGGTATCCGCTCTTTGAGCGCTTCCACGTGCGAA
>CAYUAC010000142.1:1430-4254 GCA_964442515.1 uncultured Campylobacterales bacterium
ACGCCCACCATCTTGCCGCTGTCTTGCAGGCGGTTTAGCGCATTAAGCGCCAGTTCCAGACTGTCACTGTCAAGCGTGCCGAATCCTTCGTCTAAAAACAGCGAATCGATACTTATCTTTTGACTGGCAAGGACTGATAACCCCAAAGCCAAAGAAAGACTCACAATAAAGCTCTCTCCGCCTGAAAGCGTACTTACCGGCCGCACCACGTCACCCTGAAAGCCGTCAATTATCTCTATCTCAAGCGTTTTAATGGCATCACTGCCCCGCTTTAGTTCATACCTTGGGCTTAGCACTTCCAAATGCTTGTTTGCCAAAAAGATCAGCTGATCGAGCGTAATCCCCTGAGCAAACTTGGCAAACTTATCACCCTGGCTGGAACCGATCATTTCATTGAGCTTCGCCCAGACAGTAAACGTTTCTTTTTTCTTTTGCAGCTGCGCGATCTTTTGTTTATGTTTTTTTCTGTTGTGCGCATCGATATCCAACTCTTTTTTTAAGCTACCCAGTGATTCCTGAAGTTCGCCGGTCAAGCGTTTCAGTTCCTCCAGCTCTTTGTTTACATCCTCGGGCTCTCTTTCACTAAGCTGCAGCGCTTTGTGTTCCTGTAATCTTTTCTGCGTATCGGTTTTAAGCGCTTGGGTCTGCGTGTACCTTTGTTCGATTGCGCCGCACTCTAAGCGCAGGCGTTCTCTGTGCTCACGGCTTAGCAAAGCCTTCTCAAACGCCTTCTGGCTTTCAAATTCATTTTCTTTAAGCGCCTGAGCAAAGGCTTGCTGCTGTTGTTGCAGACTCTGCCTGTCCTCGGTCTGTTTGTGCTGCAGGTTTTGAATCTGTTCAGTAAGTGATTGCTTTTTTGAGCTTTGGCTTGCTATCTCATTTTGCAAAGCGTTATACTCCCTTGTCACACGCTCCATCTTTTGTTGAATGCTTTGTTCATACGCATCCAAATCACGCTCATCCAAAATCTCTTTGCTTTTGCTTCGCAGCCGCTGTATCTGATCTGCAAGCCCGGCCTGTTCTTCTTGCACCTGCTTAAACGCATCCATATCAGCTTGTATCTGCGTTTGTTTTTGCTGCTGTTTGTAATGCGCTGTCTGCGCGTTTTCTTTGTTTTTTTGCAGCCGCTGTTGTTGCTCTTTTAACGCTTCATACTCCTCAAGCTGCTCCTTGCAGCGTTGTATCTTCTGAGTGAGCAGGGCTTTTGTATCCTTTTCTACGGCCAGCCCGGCCCGCTCAAAAAGCCCTTGTATCTGGTTAAGTTCCTCTTGATGCGCACTTTTTTGCCCGGCTGCGTTTTCAAGGTTTGTCTCAAGCTTTGCAAGCGCCAGTTTTGCGTCATTACACTGCCTGTTTTGCTCTTGCAGATAATCTTCCTGCTCTTTGATCTTGACGGTGGTTGTATCGGTATCTACCGTGGGTGCGTGGTGCAGATAAGGATGCTTTGTAGCACCGCACAAAAAGCACTCCTGTCCCTGTTGCAGTTTGGCTCTGTCTTGTTCGTAGTTTTTGATCAAAAGCTGGGTGTCGCGTGTTTGCTTGAGTGATTCTACCGTGGTTTGGATCTGTTCAATGAGCTTTGATTTTTCATGGCTCAGGGCGGTTTGGTGTTCTATCTGCTTTGTATAAGCTTTTATGTTTTCTTGCTCTTTTTGTTTTTGCTCTTGCAGTTTTTCATACGCATCCAAAGCGTCCAAAAGCGTTTCATACTCGTGGCGTTTTTGGCGTGCGCGGTCTTCTTTGGCCGCTATTCCGGCTGTTTTTTGCTCTATGGCTTCATACTCAGCCAGCGCCTTTTCTAACTGCGCCTGCGTATTTTTGACCCTATTTTCATGCTCATCGTAGCGCTGTTGCATCAAAGCGGGGTTTTCTTGCAGGGTGCGCACGTCAGTTTCAAAAGCTTTGGCAAGTTCTTCTAAGTGCGTGGTAGCTTTTGTACGCTTTTGTGCTTCTAAAGCGGTTTTGTCTTCAAGCTGGGTTTGCAGCACCCTTGCCTCTTTGAGTTTGGCCATACTGTTTTCATACGCGCTTTTTTGCTGTTTGTAGCTGCTTTTTAGGCGTTCAAACTCCGTTTGTTTTTGCTCCATTAGCCGTGTGAGCTGTTTGTTTTGTTCCTGCAGTTCTCTGTCTTGTTTCCTGTCATATGCCAGGCTGTTTTCAAGCGCTTCTATCTTTTGCCAAACCGGCTGAACGTTTAACGCTTTCTCCGCCAAATCAAGCGTTTCAAACGCTTCCTTTTTGGCTTCTTTTTCTTTGGCGACCCGTTCGTACTCTGTGGCATACGTTTGGCTGTCTTTTTCAAGCTTTTGCAGCTGTTCAAGCCAGTTAAGAGCTTCTTTGAGGGTTTGTTCCCGCGCGTCTTTTTGCTCTTTTTCCTCCTGCAAAGCCTGCAGAGCCTTTGTTTTTTGCTCCTTTTGCTCATCGTCTAAAAGTTCTATATTGCCAAGGGCTAACTCCGCATCTTCTATAGACCTTTTTTGATCGGCGTACGTTTCATACACCTCTTTTGAAATCTGTTTGTAGATATAGGTGCCCGTTATCTTTTCCAAAAGAGCGCTTCTGTCGTTTTCCTTTGCTTTTAAAAACGCGTCAAAAGAGCCCTGGGCCAGCATCATCGACTGGGTAAACCGGTCAAAATCCAACCCCGAAAGCTTTTGAATCTGTTTTGGAACCTCCCGCAGCTTTGACTCGATGACTTTGCTACTTGCCACGTCCACAAGCTCCATCTTCGCCGTTTGGAACCTGCCGTAGGGCTTTTTGTGGGCCCGTTTTACGCTCCAGGAGCTTCGATAGACTTTGCCTTTGATTTCAAATTCCACTTCAC
>CAYUAC010000143.1:0-4174 GCA_964442515.1 uncultured Campylobacterales bacterium
TGACCGGCTTCGTTTTGAAATCCACTCTCAGGACCTTGGCAAAGATGAAGAGGATAATCCTATAAGCTGTACGGTCAGCATCGGTGTGGACACCGAGTTTGAAGATACGATCGAAAAGATGGTCAACGAAGCGGACCTGCTGCTGTACAAAGCCAAAGAACAAGGCAAAAACACAACGCGCTATCAGTAAAAATCACATCTCCCCAAGCCAGGCGTCATAAATGGGATCATGGCGCAGCGTTTTGGCGCATCCCACGGCGATCAGGCAGCGCTTGGCCCGTGTCAGGGCGACGTTTAAACGCCGGTAATCGTTTAAAAACCCGATATTGCCCGCGCTGTTGGAACGCACGAAACTTAAGATGATAATCTCTTTCTCCCTGCCCTGAAAACCGTCGATACTGTTGATCTCCACCGTGTTGTAGGTACCACAAAGCTTGTCTTTCAGCGCCCTGACCTGCCCCTGATAGGGTGAAATGATACCGATATCCTTTTGACTGATACCCTGCTGCGTAAGTTTTTGCAGTTGATGGCTCACAAGTTCGATCTCATCGACATTGTAAAAAGAGGTCGCATCAGACCCGCGCTGTTCGGCGTAAGAGTTTGTGCAGCTGTCGATAAACCCGTGTACTTGCGCTGAAGCGCCTGGGCTTAGATCACGCGGCGTGATCGCCTCGTTGGCTTTGGCCGTGTGGAGTTTGTTATTGTAAAAGACCCGTTTGCTAAAAGCGATCAAATCCCGGTGCATCCGGTACTGCGTATCAAGCATCTGCGAAAGCCCCGGATAGGTTTCAATGAGCTTTTCAAACAGGCTGTAAGCCAGATCGGAAGCCTTGGGGCTTTGTACCGTCGGCGGCAGCTGCATATGATCACCGGCTATCACGGCTTTTGGGGCTTTTTGCATCGCTATGAGTGTAGAGGGGATCACCTGCTGTGAACCCTCATCGATCAGCACCCGGTCAAAGCTTTTGTTCTCCAGCGTTTGTGATCCTGCCGCGGAATTGGTACACACCACGATATCGGCGCCGTCGATGATGCTTTGCAGGGCCTGATCTTCTTTATATTTGATAATATCAAGTTCTTTTTGGATCGTTTTGTCATGCTTGATCCACGCATCCATCGACCGCATCGTCTCTGCATCCACCCCTCTTTGTGATGCGTTTTTGGCCGCAAGCGTCTGGATACGGTCCAGGCTCATCCCCCGTTTGCGCCCGGGCGTGGGTTTGACAAAAGCGTCTCTGGCATCCAGCTTGTCTTTGAGCGCCTGCCTTTTATCCTGCACCTCTTTGTAGGCAGGATGCTTTTCATAGCGCACAAACAGGCTGGTTTCTTCCAATCCGGGCAGCACTCTGGCCACATGCCCTACCCGCAGCAGATCAAGGTCGGTTTTTTCATGCAGCTTTTGCAAGATCGTATCGCACGCGGTGTTGGAATCAGCCGTGATCAGCAGTTTTTCCCCGCGGGCAACGCACTGTCTGGCCAGTTCGCACATGGTGGTTGTTTTGCCCGTTCCTGGAGGGCCGTGGATGAGAAAATATTTACTGCCAAGGGCATGGGCCACAGCACTTTTTTGCGAATCGTTCAGGTTTGCATCAAAGGGTTCAAATACAACCGATTTTGGCTTTTGGGCCTCTTTGTCAAAAAGCAGGCGCAGCAAAGCATCATCCTTTTTGCGCTGCCCAAGGGCTTCCAGGGCTTCCTGCATCCGCATAAAGGGAATATCGTTAAGATACAGATCGATACGCAGCTTTTGTTTAAAACACCATTTTGGTAAAGGGGCGTCAAAGGCCGCTTCGACAAAACGGTTGCTGACTTTGAGCACCGTAGCGCTCAAGTCTGATTTCAGCGGCGCCCCGCGGCTTACCAGGATCAGATCGCCGCTGCTTATCTTGGTATCAAGCGCCCTGCTTCGTGAAAAACGCACCACATGGTAGTTAAAACGCTTACCCGCGCGCGAAGCCTGCATATCCAAAAGCGCGTTGCCCATGGCTTCGCGTTTTTTGGCGCTTGTATTTTTAATTTGACTCAAAAACTGTCTTTTTTGCTCGCTTCTTTCAATATCGATCAGGTTGTTGTATTTTTTGACAAAGCTTTTTTTGTCAAACATTTAAAATAACTCCTTCATCTTATTCTTTATCTTGGATTCCACACCCTCTTTTTGCTTATCTTTCAACTGCTTTGTCAGCGTCTCAAGCAGTTTGTCTGAACTTTGCTTCCTCTCTTGCATTATGGAAAGATACTTGCTGACCTGCGCGTACTCTTTTTGCAAATCATTCGTGCCCATTTTTTCCGCGATGCCTGCTTGCAGTTTCTGCTTTAGCCCGCTTTTTTCCTTGATATACTCCTGCGCGACCAGGCGGCTGATCTTTTGGGCCGACTGGCTGGTGATATCGACGTTTTTCTCTTTACTGTCAAGAGCGGCGTTAATGCGAAGATCAAAATCATCGATCACGCTTAAAGCGTTGCTTAACTCTTCAGACGCTTTGGCACGCAAAGAAACCTCTTCAAAATACACATCGGCATTTACCGTAATCCTGTCGCTGTCAAGGTCAAACTGCGCATCTGCGAGAATATCGCTTTTTGCTTCCTGCAACAGCAGTTTGGAAGATTCATACCCGCTAAGCCCCAGGTTTTGCACCTTCAGATCGGCGGTGGTTTTATAGGGCTTTTCAAAGCGGTTATTAAGCAGTTTAAATTCCAGGTTTTGCACCTTTTGGCTCTGCGCGCTTGCCAGCAGCAGCATCGGCTTGCGGGTTTTGTGCTGGTCGCTGCTGTAGCCGGTAAGCACAAGGTTAAAGCCCGTATCTTCATACACGCCGCTTGCCTTGGCGCTGTCTATCTGCACTCTGGCATAAGCCGAAGTATCTTTATACAAAACATTTTGCCCCGCCATGCGGTAATACGCCCGGTTTTGCTCTTTTTGCCCCGGCGCGCTTTGCAGATAGGGTTTGGCTTTGAGATAAAGATTGTACGCTTTTTGCGCGTAGTCCATGTCCCCGCCGGTAAAGAGTGAAATCACTGAAAACAGCCCTTCGGGGCTGCTGTATTTTTCTTGAAGCCTCTTTGCGTCCTTAGCCGCCAAATCATCCAGCGAGCGGATATCCGCGCTGATGGTTTTGTACTCTTTGCTGAGATTTGTATATACGTTTGTATATCGTTTTTGATATTGTTTAATATCGCTTCGCAGGCTTTCAAACTCTTTTTTTGCTTCCATCAGCGCCGCGGGGTCTTTGCTGTTTTGCAGTTTTTGCCCCAGATTCTTGGCTCTGTCTTGCAGCTGCTTGAGTTTTTGTTTTCCCAGATCGCTTTGCAGCTGTTTATAGCTTTGCTGCATCGACTGTACTTTTTGGCGCAGCTGTTTGGCTTTTTGCACCGACTGCAGCTCTTGCCGGTCCAGGATTTCCTCAGCCGTAGGAATCTTGACGCCCTCTTGCAAACGCTTGGCTATGGAAGATTGTTCTTTTTTTCCACCGCTTTGCTTTGTTTCTGCGGGCGCCTCTGCTGATTGTTCCCTGATAAAAGCCGCCGTTTTGGCATTTAGATCCAGGTTTTCAATCTGCAGCGAATCGATCACGTACTTTTTATCAAAAAGCAGCGCGGGATTAAAATCAAATACCAGCGAATCAAACGCCGCGATCTGCTGCGAGGATTTGGGATCGATGAGGGCAAACTCTCTGAGCGTAAAAAAGCCGCTAAAAAACTTGGTGTCAACCGAACCGATTTGTACCTCTTTGCCCGTAGCCTTGTGCAGGGAGGTTTTGATACCGTATTTAACAAGCGGATCAAACGCCAGCCATACAAAAGCGCCTATCAGAAGTCCCACAAAGCTAAAAGCGATCACACCGCTGTAGCGGATGAGGGACTGCTTTTTTGACGCCTTCTTGCTGTTGTAAAAAAACGACCCGAGCACAGGCAGGTTGCCAAGGCGCGTCAGTACCCTGTCTCTGTAGATGCTGAAAAGTTTTTGGGCCAAAAGATACAGCAAAATACCAACAGGCAGGGCTGTAAGCATCGAACCGGTCATGACCGTATTGTTAAACGCGGTGAACTTTAACAGCGGCAGATTGTATAAAAATGTAAAAAAGCTCTCCAGTGAGGGGGCGGTGAGTACCGCTTTGCCAAGCAGCGCAAACAGCGGATCAAGCAAGAATCCCACAAAGGAAAAAAACGCGAAAGA
>CAYUAC010000144.1:0-4101 GCA_964442515.1 uncultured Campylobacterales bacterium
AAAACTATAGCTTTTATAAAAAGAATTAAAGGTATCTTACAAGTACCTTTGAATACGGGTTACCTTTATCCAGCATCGTTCTTATCTCGGGGCGCATCTGTCGGTATTCGATCTCTATGGTCGATTCGATTGAGCGGCACAGGTGCAGGAAGTTTTCAGAAAACGGCACGGCAATCTCGGTGATTTTTTTATCGTGGATGAGTTTGACACATTCATTAACGATGGTTTCGTACACGATCTTGTTGGTAGCACGCTGCAGGCGGAATTTGTACATAAACTCGTAATTGTTTCGCAGCGTCTCTTTTTCTACTTCCTGCAGCGTGTCAAAATCATCGACCTGATCGATCTCATCTTGCAGTTTTTGCTTATACTGTTCTATCTGCTGTTCATAATACGTATCAAAATCGGGCACTACCTTGTACAGGACCTCCATAATCCTGCTCTGGTCATACACGTTTTTTGGCAGCAGGGATACCGCAGTATCCTCTGTGTTTATGAGTTTTTCCAGCAGATGGGTGGCAGGTTCAATATAGTTGTATTTATCCTGCTTGGAGTCGATAAAAGAGACCCCCTTTGGCGTGATAATGGGTCTGTTTCCTACATATTCAAGCTTAATCATAAATAACCGCTCCTTTATACGTGTTTGTTGACATCCCCCATATACAGCTGCCTTGGGCGGGTAATTTTCATATTTTGCTCGCTGCGCAGTTCAAACCACTGCGCGACCCAGCCAACCGATCGTCCGATCACGAAAATCGGCGTAAACATATTTAAGGGGATTTTGAGTGCTGTGAGTATTATACCGGAATAAAAGTCAACATTGGGATAAAGGTTGCGCGAAATAAAGTATTCGTCACTCAGGGCGATTCTCTCGATCTCGTAAGCAATTTCTAACAGTTTATTATCGATCTCGATTTCGCTTTTGATCTCTTCTAAGATACTTTTTAATATCTTGGCTCTTGGGTCGTAGTTTTTATATATCCGGTGGCCAAAGCCCATCAGCCTGAAAGGATCGTTTTTATCCTTGGCTTTTTGGATGAATTTGGGCACATTTTCCACCGAGCCGATCTGCTTGAGCTGGTTGATTACGGCTTCATTGGCCCCGCCGTGTTTTGGTCCCCAAAGCGCTGAAATGCCCGCCGAGATCGCGGCGTACGGGTGCGCGCCCGTAGAACACACCACCCGTACGGCAGTCGTAGAAGCGTTCTGCCCGTGATCGGCATGCAGCGTAAAGATCGTATCAAGGGCTTTGATCTCGATATCTTTGATCCTGGGGTCGTTATTGGGATACGCCCGCAGCATATACAGAAAGTTTTCGGTAAAGTAGCGGTTGGTATCGGGGTAAATCGCCGGCAGTCCGATGCTTTGGCGGTACGCCTGTGCCGCGATCGTGGGGATTTTGGCGATGATTCTCTGAGCCATGACGTAATACTCGCTTTTGTCATACTCGGTTGATCCGTGGATTTCGACAAAGTTGTGGTAAAACGACGTCAGCGCGGCCACGGCGGATGAGAGTGTAGACATGGGGTGCGAATCATCGGGAAACGCCGAAAAAAGCCGGTGAAGCTTTTCATGCAGGAAATAGCGTGTCCGTATCAAAGAATCAAACTCGCCGTACTGCTCACTGTCTGGCAGGCTGCCTGTTAGCAGCAGATAGCACACTTCCAGGTAGTTTTTTTCCTTGGCCAGTTCTTCTATCGGGTAGCCGCGGTGATACAGCTTACCCTCTTTGGCGTTAAGATGGGTGATGCGCGATTCGCAGCTGATCGTGTTGCCAAGACTGGGATCGTAAGAGTAGAGTTCAAACTCCTTTGGCAAAGAAGCGATATCCACTGCCGGGGTACCGCCTTTTGGGTACCTGATGGGCGCTTCAAACGTTCTGCCGCTTCGGTTGTCTGTTAACGTAACTGTATCCATGAAGCCATCCTTTATATAGACCTGTATAATCTTTTATTATAAGAAAACTCCATAGCATACAGATAGCATTACAGGCGCTTTTTTTCCAAACAACGGGCCTGCACCTGCACCCTGCCGTCTTCAAGCGTAAACTCATCCTCTTTATTCAGGGCTTCCAGGCTGCTGTTTTTGCCCTCTTTTACGATGAAAGCACTGTTTTTTGGGACCTTTTCGGCCGGATCGGAAAGCTTAAAGTGGCGCTGCAACTCTTCAAGGCTTTGTTCCAAACCGCCCATTTTTTGTGCCATCACCCTTTTGTACTGGTTTTGCAGCTGCGACACCTCCTGCAGCGAAGTTTGCAGTCTGCGCTTTGGATTGTAGCGTTCAAACTCTTCACTCAGGCGTCTTACCTGTTCTTTTTTTTGGCCCAGATTGTGGTTGATCGCCTGATTGAAACGCTGCATATACTCATCCAGGATTACCAGTACTTCGGTTTTATCCGGCAGCAGCATCTCTATAGCGGCACTGGGCGTGGGGGCGCGCAGATCGGCGACCATATCACTGATGGTGGTATCAACCTCGTGGCCCACCGCGCTGATAACCGGTGTTTTGGCCCCGTAGATCGCTTCAGCCACGACCTCTTCGTTAAACCCCCACAAATCCTCCACACTGCCGCCGCCGCGTCCGGCGATAATGACATCGGCTTTCAGCGCGTCGGCATAGGCGATATGCTTGGCAATCTCTGCGGCACTGCCTTCTCCCTGGACCAGCGTATCGATGATGCTTACTTTCACCATGGGCCAGCGCTTGTCGATCACTTTGCACATATCCGCAATCGCCGCCCCGCTCTTGCTGGTCACGATAGCGATATGCTCAATCTGCTTGGGGACCTGCTTTTTGTTTTCAAAATACCCCGCTTCGCGCAGCTTTTTTTTGAGCTGTTCAAACGCCACGGCCAAAGATCCCTGCCCGTAGGGTTCGATATTTACCGCATACAGCTGGTATTCGCCGCGGGGTTTATACACCCCCAGTGAACCGCTGATGATGATGTGCTGCCCCTTTTCCAGACGGAATTTCAACCGCCTGGCGTTGGAGCGAAACATGACACATTTGATAGAACTTTGCGCATCTTTGATGTTAAAATACACATGCCCGCTGGTATGATACGTCACCGAGCCGATCTCGCCCTGGACCATGACATGACTGAAAGTAGCTTCTATAAGGTTTTTTATCTGTTCGTTTATCTGGGTTACCGTTGCAGCTTCTTGCACTGTACATCCCTTTTTTAGGTGCCATTGTAGCACAAGGGAGCAGCAATTAACAAACGATTAATATTTCTTGTGTATGCTGTAAATACAGAAGATAGAAAGGATTATTTATGGAACCGAATTTACATGATATCGATGATTACAACAATAATGAATCGCCCCACAAAAGAAAAGTCGTCAGGCTTACAATCCTGCTGCTGGTTTTGGGGGCTTTGATTTACGGCGGAATACGTTTTTTTGTTCACTCACAGGGATACGGAAGCTCGCCGCACGTCGTTCCGGCTGAAAAGCTGGAAAAAAGCAGGGCCGATTAAGCGTTTTTTTCGCTAAAAAGCCAGACAAACACGATCGCCAGCAGCGGCGCGCTCAAAACTCCGAAAAGATAGGAGTTTACGTGCAAAAGCTGCTGGTTGCTCAGATATAAAAACCCGGTAAAAAATGCCCCGTACGAAGCGATCCTGTAGATTGACAGCCCCGCTTTGGAATCTTTCATCACTTCGGTGAACTTTCTTTTGTTTTCTTTGAGTCGCTTTTTTTCCTCTTTGAGCATCGAAGCAGCATCTTCATGTTTTTGTTCATCCTCGCCGTACAGGTCGTGGGGATCGTCAAGCTTGTCGATCACATCTTTTTGATGGGGCACATCCCCGCTTTGCAACCTCGCTTCCACCATTTTTTGGTATCCCATAAAAGAACCAAAGATCACAAACGCGGAGGTAATAAACCCCACCTGCGTATTTATCAGCCAAAGACTTTGGCCGCTTAACAGACAAAAGACGATGATACCGACATCGGCCGCGGCTAAAGCTTTAATAGCTTTTATCATCGTCGTCGTCTTCATCTTTGTCGTTATAAAGGTTTTGGTGCTTATATCTGGGATCGTTTTTGATACTGTCCCAGTTTTTAACCTGGTCTTTGTAGGCTTTGTATACGTTCAGAC
>CAYUAC010000145.1:0-4056 GCA_964442515.1 uncultured Campylobacterales bacterium
CTTCAATGTTTTTTGCTATCAGATCGGATTGGTGTGCCATTGCGATTTTTCCTTTATAAAGACTGTGTATTATGTGTTATGTACTATGTGCTATGTTTTTTTGCAAGCCGCTTAACATTCCCAGGATATAATCTATCTCCCGTTTCCACTTTAGACCGGCGTCTTTTTTGATGTAATCAATTTCTATACCGATATAAATTTGTGTTATGAGTTCTGATGAGGAACCTTTTGCTATGTCTAAAAAGCGTATTTTATCTTTATCGGAACTTTTTTCCATTCCCTCGGCTATGTTGCTGGGAACAGAAAGACTGCTTCGTGTTATCTGATCTTTAAAGCCAAAATCACGGCACGAGGCGAAATATTTATATACTTCAACGCTAATTCTGCATGCTTTTTTCCAAACTTCAAGATTTTCACACTTCACAGCTTCCTCCTACATAACGCTTAACGCATAGCACATAACACTGTATTTTCAAGCCGACGGCTTAAAAATACCCCTCTTGTTTTTTCTTTTCCATGGACGCGGCTTCGTCGCTGTCTATGAGCCTGCCCTGGCGTTCGCTGGTGGTTGTCAGCAGCATCTCCTGGATGATTGCCGGAAGCGTATCGGCTTCGGAGTTGATCGCGCCGGTAAGCGGGTAGCAGCCAAGCGTTCGAAAACGTACGGTTTCGTGTTTGGCTTTGTCTCGAAGCTCTTTTGGCATGCGGTCATCATCGACCATGATCTTGGTACCGCCGTATTCCACGACCGGGCGCTTTTTGGCAAAGTACAGCGGTACGATCGGGATGCTTTCCAGGTAGATATACTGCCAAATATCAAGCTCGGTCCAGTTGCTCAGGGGAAAAACGCGGATACTTTCACCCTTTTTGTGGCGGCCGTTATAGATATTCCACAGCTCGGGACGCTGATTTTTGGGGTCCCAGCGGTGGTTTTTATCCCTGAATGAATAAATCCGCTCTTTGGCGCGGCTTTTTTCCTCATCCCGCCTGGCCCCGCCAAAGACCGCGTCAAAGCGGTACTTGTCAAGCATCTGCTTTAGCCCCTGAGTTTTCATGATATCGGTATGCATCGCACTGCCGTGTTCAAAAGGAGAAATGTTCATGTCTATACCCTTTGGGTTGCTGTAGACGATCAGATCCATGCCCACTTCCTTGGCGCGACGGTCGCGAAACTCGATCATCTCCTTAAACTTCCACGTGGTATCCACATGCACCAGCGAAAAGGGCGGATTGGCCGGATAGAAGGCTTTTTGGGCCAGGTGCAGCATCACGGAGCTGTCTTTACCGATACTGTACAGCATAGCGGGGTTTTCAAACTCGGCGATCACTTCTCGTATAATATGGATCGCTTCGGCTTCAAGCTGCTTAAGATGGGTAAGTCGTTTTTCATCTATCATTGGCTGTTTCCTTTATATAGTTGTTGGCTGTGAGATAATCTATGATTTGCGCGGCTGCATCTTTGGGAGCGATCCCGTCATTTTTAATATGGACTTCGGCGTTGTCCGGTGCTTCATAGGGGGCGTCCAGGCCGGTGAAGTTTTGGATTTGGCCGGCTCTGGCTTTTTTGTACAGTCCCTTGGGGTCTCTGCTTTCACACACATCCAGGGGCGTATCGATAAAGATTTCGACAAATTCGCCGGGCTGCACCAGCTGACGTACGCTTTGCCTGTCGGCTTTGTAGGGAGAGATAAACGCGCTGAGCACTATCAGGCCGCTGTCGACAAAGAGTTTGGACACCTCCCCGATACGGCGGATGTTTTCTACGCGGCTTTTTTCGTCAAAGCCCAGGTCTTTATTGAGACCGTGGCGGATATTATCGCCATCAAGCAGGTACGTATGCACGCCGCTTGCAAAAAGCATCTGCTCCAGGGCGTTGGCCACGGTGGATTTGCCGCTGCCGCTAAGACCGGTAAACCAAAGCACGCAGGGCTTTTGACCCAGCCTTTCTATGCGGTCTTGTTTGGTGACGTGGTGGTCATGCCAAGTGATGTTGCTCATATCATGTCCTTGTCGGGTCAATTGTGATTTGACCAAAGAGTTCTGCGGCTTTTTGCAGCTCATTTTGGGTAAGTCCGGCCAGCTTTTGTACCAGCCTGGATTTATCAACTGCTCTGATTTGTGTTAAAACCAGATCCGAATCCTGCTGCAGTTTCTGTCGTTTACCTACTCTCATACGCAGCGGTTGCGCTTCATCAATTAACTGCGTACTTAAAGGGATAACGATTACGGTGGGATAATCGCTCTGATTGAGCACATTGTCTTGATAGATCAAAGCCGGACGGATTTTGCCCATCTCATTGTTTTTTTTGACGGGATTGAGATTTACAAGCCATATATCACCCCTGCAAACCGTCATCTGCAACCTCATCAAAATCTTTGAATTCCTGTTTATCGATATCTTTTGTTTTTTCCACCGCCTGCAGAATCTTGCTCTGTTTCGTATTTTCTACATTTTGCGCGTAAAACTCTATGGCTTCGCGTATGACTTCGCTTTTTTTCTTGTGCAAAGACGCGGTTAAAGCATCAAGGCGTTTTTCCAGCTTCTCATCCAGACGGACAGTTGCGGTCATGAAGCTTCCTTTGTGTATTTTTGTATTACAGTATTATAGCACATTTTCTCAGGCCTTTACAACCATCACACCACCACGAAAAAAGGATTAAGCAGATCGGGTTTATTGTAGCGCAGGGGCGCCAGATCACCGCTTCTTTGCAGATACTTGTGCGCGGGTATACTTTCATCGTAAATGTAGGCTTCCCTGCCCGCTTCTTTGACCACGGCGTGTGCCGCCGCGCTGTCCCATTCCATCGTGGGTGCCAGGCGGGGGTAAATATCGGCGCTGCCCTCGGCGATCATGCACAGCTTTAATGAACTTCCGATGGAGGTAAGTACTATGTGGGATGTGTTATGTGCTATGTTTTCAATAAAGGATTCAGTTTGGGCCGAACGGTGCGATTTGCTGGCTACGACACGTACTTCCTTTGTGTAGTCATCGTTTTGCGTAAGTGGAAGTACCTCCCTGCTGAACGCTGAACGCTGAACGCTGAACGCTTCTCTATACGCCCCCTCTGCTTTTTTGGCAAAATACAGCCGCTCCAGGGCAGGTGCGTACACAACGCCAAGGACGGGGACAGTGCCCTCAATCAGCGCTATATTGACCGTAAACTCGCCGTTTTGCTTGATAAACTCTTTGGTCCCGTCAAGCGGGTCGATGCACCAGTAATACGCTCTGTCTTTTCTATCCTCGTAAGCTTCCTGCTTGTTTTCTTCGGACATGATGGGGATGTCAGGATAAAGTTCTTGCAAGCTGGTACAGATGATGTCGTTGGCCGCTTTGTCGGCTTTGGTCAGCGGCGAATCGTCGCTTTTGGCTTCCACCTCAAAGTCCCCGGAGCGATAAATCCGCATAATCTCATCGCCTGCTTCTTTGGCTATGGTGTTGATCTTTTCTACATCGATACTGTCTAACAAAATTTACAGCCTTTTTTAATGTATATTTTAGCAAAACTCGACTGCATTGGTTCTGAATCTATTTTTTATAACTTTTTATATTTAATCTATAAATTTAAGTTGTTTTATTGTTATTTAAACTTTGTTGTTATATAGTTAGTAGATCTACTTTTAAAGGAGTAAATATGCTAAGAATTATTTCGTTTGTACTGGCGCTGGCTTTGACGCTGAGCGCGGCTGTCAATATCAACACGGCCAAGGCTGAAAAACTTCAGGAACTTCAAGGTATCGGTGAGGTAAAAGCTGAAAGGATTGTAGAATACAGAAAGCAAAACGGGCCTTTTGAATCTGCAAGCCAATTGACGAAAGTCAAAGGTATCGGACAGAGAACGCTTGAAAAGATAAAAGGTGAATTGGAATTCTAAACTCCCGAGGGTACGCAGAGAAATCTGTGGCCCTGACCGTATCGTAAAATCAATTTGTCGGACTTATGTATTAAACGCATCAGCTACCATATAGCTACTTTAAAAATTCAATGCTCTGAAAGTGCCTGTTTTAGGGGATTAAATTGAAGTGGCTCCGGCACCTGGATTCGAACCAGGGACCAA
>CAYUAC010000146.1:0-4051 GCA_964442515.1 uncultured Campylobacterales bacterium
TCACTGCCCCCTCTTTCAAGGGCAGGTGCTCATCAATGATGGTGTTTAGATCCAGGCTGTATTTGTGGCCCAGGCCGTCACACACCGGACACGCGCCCTTTGGCGAGTTAAACGAAAAGCTTAAGGGTTCAAGGGGTTCAAAGCTGAGTTTGCAGTCAAAGCAGGCAAAATGCTCGCTGTAGTGGACAAAGCGGTTATCCAGCCCCATCTCCTCGTAGTTTTGTACTTCCACTTCCACTTCGCCAAAGCTCAGATTCAGCGCTTTTTCCACATCCTGAGCGACCCTGGCTTTGTTGTCCTCTTTGAGTTTGACCCGGTCGATGATAGCTTTGATGGTGTGCTTTTTGGTTTTGGAAAGTTCTATATCCTCATCCAGCCGCACCGTCACCCCGTCAATCATCGCGCGCACAAACCCCTTGGCCCGAAGCTTTTCGATCAAGTCCACAAAGCTGCCCTTTTTCCCATTGACCAGCGGGGCCATGATGATGGTTTTAGACCCCAGCGGCAGCGAATGGATCTGTTCGACGATGTCAGCAGCACTCATGGATGAGATCGGTTTGCCGCAGTTGTGGCAGTGCTGCTTGCCCACCCTGGCATACAGCAGCCGGAAGTAGTCATAAATTTCGGTGATGGTGCCCACCGTACTGCGCGGGTTTTTAGACGTGGTCTTTTGATCGATTGCAATCGCGGGCGTAAGACCTTCGATTTTTTCAACCCTGGGCTTGCCCACTTTTTCCAAAAACTGTCTGGCATACGAAGAAAGCGATTCGATATAGCGCCGCTGCCCTTCAGCATAGATCGTGCCAAAAGCCAGCGTGGATTTGCCGCTGCCGCTAAGCCCGGTGATCACGATCAGTTTGTTCTTTGGCAGTTTGAGGTCGATATTTTTTAAATTGTTCTCTTTTGCGCCGTAAATTTCAATAAAATTACTCAAATAGTACCCCTGTCATATATAAAAAAATAATCGTATACATTAGCAAAATATATCTTTTATGCAGTTTATCACTGACCTTGTCCTTGGCTTTTATGCCAACGGTGACCCCGATCAGCGAGAAAAGCCCCACGATCAGGCCGCTAGTGTAATCCACGTGGCCGTGCAGGCTCAGCGAGAGCAGTCCGAAAACGGAGGAAAAAACGACAAAAAACAGCCCCGCACTCACGGCCTTTTTGACCGGATAATACAGCACGCCCACCAAGATGGGCACAATCAGCACCGAGCCGCCGACGCCAAGGGAGATCGCGAAGGTCCCCGTCACCGCCCCCACCGAAAAAAGCAGGGCGGGGTGGACGCTTCTTTGCTGTTTTTCATGCAGCGGCCGAAGCATCTTGGCAATAGCCGCGCCGACTAACACTACAAACAAAACTTTCAGCGTATACTCGGACAAAAACGAAAGCACCAGCCCGCTGAAAAGCGCGCCAAAACCCCCGCCGATTCCCACGATCAGGGAGTCATTGATCTTTAAACTGCCGTTTTTATAGTTTAAAAACGAACCGTAGATAGAGCTAAACACCATCTGCATCACCGAGATACCGATAGCCGTTTTCATATCAAAGCCCGCTAAAAGCAGCATCGGGACCAGTACAAACCCGCCCCCGACACCGAAAAAGCCTGAGATAACACCGACCGTGATTCCAAATACTGCGAGCAAACATGACCTTTTTTCTTTTTATTATACCCAACTTTTGTGACATGAATCTGACACTTGTGTGTTATGATTGTACGCAAGGAGTTAGTATGGGCAAGATTTGGTTTTTGATACTTTCTGTCTTTACAGTCTCCTCTCTACAGGGGGAGGCAGAGGTCACGCTGGATTTGACACAAAAGGAGCAACGGTACCTGCAAAAAACAGATTCGCTGAAAGTCAGCAACGAGATGGACTGGGCCCCTTTTGATTACGTCAAAGACGGCAAGCCCGCAGGCTACAGCATCGGTCTGATGGAACTGGTCTCCAAGCGCCTGGGCGTGGAGTTTGAATACGTCAACGGACTGCAGTGGCCCCGGCTGCTCAAACGTTTTCGCCAAAAAAAGATTGATATCATGAGCGCGATCAATTACACCGATGAACGCACGGCGTATGCGCTGTTTACCAAACCCTATTTTCGAAATAATATCGCCGTTTTCAGTGCAGACAATACCGATATCGCCTCAATGTCGGATCTTAGGGCAAAAAAAGTCGCTCTGCCGAGACAGTACTCTATTTTGGATACGCTCAATAAAGAGGTGGAGGGTCTGATCCACGTTCCCGTTGCAGACACGGAAGAAGCGATCAAAGCCGTTTCTTCGGGCCGGGCTGATTTTACCGTCGAAAGCGCGCCGATGGTACAGCACAAGATCGCTTCACTGGGTATAGACAATGTCCGTATCAATTTCTTTCCCGAGTTTGATTACGGTAAAAACAGAGATATCCATCTGCGTTCGGCGGTGCACAGGGAAAATCCGGTTTTGTTTTCTATCGTGCAAAAAGCGCTTGATTCTATTACCAGAGAGGAAAAGCTTGCCTTGAAAGAAAAGTGGCAACCCTCTTCGATGTCTGTGGCTTCCATCAGGCAGAAAACTTCGCAGACCCTGCGGTTTTTGACGAAGAAACAAAAAGATTATCTGCGCGACAACGACACGGTGCGTTTTTGTGCCGATCCGCGCTGGATGCCCTATGAAGCGCTTGGAAAAGAGGGTGCGCACAAGGGGATGGCCGCTGATATAGCCAATATCTTTGGCAGTGAGCTGGGGATTGCATTTACACTTGTCCCCACCCGAAGCTGGAGCCAGAGCCTTGAGTTTTTAAAAGAAAGAAAATGCGATTTGTCGTTTATGGTACAGCCTACGGCCGACCGTCAGGAGTATCTGGACTTTACCTCGGCGTATTTTTCTTTCCCTTTTGTGGTGGCGACCAAAACCGATACGCTTTTTATCGATGATATCAGCCAGCATCTGGACAAAACCTACGGTATTGTCAAGGATTACGGAACCAAGTTCAAACTCCGCCAAAGCTATCCCACCATTAAACTCAAAAGTTACGAAGATATACAAACGGGGTTGCAGGCGCTGCAAAAAGATGAGATCGGCGGCTTTATCGATACGACCAATACCATCGGGTACGTACTCAATGCCGAATCGATCGCTTCGATCAAGATCGGGGGCAGGCTGCCGGTGTACTACCGTGTCAGCGTGGCAACAAGAAACGATCGTCCGATGCTGCGCAGCGTCATGCAAAAAGCGGTCGATGCGCTGGATCCGGCCGAAAAAGACCGTATTTACAACAGGTGGGTGGCCGTGGTTCACCAAAAGCAGTATGATTACTCTTTGATCTGGAAGCTGCTGCTTGGCGTCGCTATCATCGTTGCCGCGGTGCTGTACTCCAACCGGCGCCTGCGCAAAGCCAAAAAAGAAACGGCAGCGGCACTGACACAGCTGCAGCAAACCCAGAAAGAACTTGAACAAAGCAATAAACAGCTTCGCAGACTCGCCGTGACCGATCATTTGACCGGACTTTTCAACAGGCTGCGTCTGGATGCGCTTTTGAATCAGGAATTTTCCAGGGCAAAACGCTACGGCAGGGTCTTTGGCGTAATCCTTCTGGATTTGGACGATTTCAAGGACGTCAATGACGAAAAAGGGCATCAGGTAGGCGATGAGGTGCTCAAAGAAACCGCCCGCCTGCTGCAAGACAGAAGCAGAGAATCCGATATCGTCGGGCGCTGGGGCGGTGAAGAGTTCTTGATCATCTGCCCCGAAACGGACACCGAGGGTATCATCCACGCGGCCAATCATCTGTGTACGCAGCTGGGCCGCTACCGCTTTGGATGGGTTACACGGCAAACGGGCAGCTTCGGGGCGGCCGTGTACCAGGAAGGCGACAGTCTCGTGACCCTGCTTGCCAGGGCCGATAAAGCGCTGTACAAAGCAAAAGAGGGCGGCAAGAACAAAGTGGAGTTTTGTTAAGCCCCGCAGAACCACTTAAGGCCACCTCTAACAACTCTGTACGGATCATAGAAGGTAAAGTCGGGGTGAGATTTTGTGAAAGATTTCTGCAGGCCTACCCGTAGGTAAGTC
>CAYUAC010000147.1:0-4039 GCA_964442515.1 uncultured Campylobacterales bacterium
ATGAATACAAATCTCAATGTTTTTGACACGGGTGAGAACAAAAAAGATACAAAAATAGCTTCAATTTGACACGGTTTTTGTCACGGTCTGTTTTATAGAAGAAATACAATAGTTTCACAAACGCCTGTTTCTTGGGCTTTGAGACTGGTGGAGTGTACCGGGATCGAACCGGTGACCTCGACGCTGCCAGCATCGCGCTCTCCCAGCTGAGCTAACACCCCATAAAAAGAGATCAAAATTATAGCAAAGTAACCTTAAACAAACCCTAAAAGGGTCTGTTTTTAATCTAAATCCTGCTTTTTTAGATGCATATCCATCTGCGGAAAGGGGATAGAAATGCCTTCTTGATCAAAACGAAGCTTCACTTCCTCGGTCACGCCCCACAGCACATCCAGGTAATCAGGCCGCTTTGCCCACGCCCGGACCGTAAAATCCACACTGCTCTCGCCAAGCCCTGCTACGGCTACGACGGGTGCGGGGTCTTTGAGGATTTTTTCATTACTGTCCACGATTTGATTGAGCACCTCTTTAGCCTTTTTGAGATCATCATCATACCCGATCCCAAAGGTCATATCCACACGCCTGGTCTCTTTGGCCGAGAAGTTGGTGATATTGCTTGCGATCACGTTGGCGTTTGGGATTACGATCGCTTTGTTATCCACGGTGGTTAAAAACGTTTGAAAAATCGTCAATTCTTCTACCGTGCCCATCTCGCCGTTTGCGACGACAAAATCGCCGACTTTAAAAGGTTTAAAGGCTATGATCATCAGCCCCGCCCCGATATTGGAAAGGCTGTCTTTAAACGCCAGGCCGACGGCTAAACCGGCGGCACCGAGTACGGCGATAAAGGAGGTGGTCTCCACTCCAAGCTGGCTAAGTGCGGCCAGTACCACAAAAACCAGCATCGCACCGTAAAGTACGCTGTTAAAAAAGCTGGTGATCGTATCGTCAACCTCAGATTTTTTCATCATTTTTATAACGATATCGGTCAGTTTTCTTGCGATCAGTTTCCCCGCGAAAAAGATCAGCGCCGCCAGGGCGATATTGACAATCCAGTCAAGTATGATTGATTGCATATAGTTCCTTTACAGTTGGATTTTTTGCGTTGCCAGCAGCCGCACCTGCGTGCCAAGCCTTTCTTCAAGTCGTTTTTTCAACTCCAAAAGTCCGGCTTGCTGCAGTGTCTTTGGCGTATAAATATCAATATCCACAACAATCTCTTGATCTTTTTGCCTGGTAATAGCATTGATTTTATAATCCACCGGCTGATTGGCAACGATTATGTTCGTATTCTGCGATAGTTTCGCGTTCATATTATTTTGCCATACTATATCCATAAATGCAATAGCCAGAGGCCACGAGATAGCCAAAACGGCCACAAGCGTATAGATCACGCCCCGTTTTGCCCTGTGCAGCGGCGCAAACCCCAAAACGATAAAGGTCACGCTGGCGGCCATGGTAATACCCACAAAGTTGGTAACAAAAAGCAAAAACGAACTGCCGATGATTTCAAAATCCATCCAGCCTATCCCGATACCGGTTACGGCCAGGGGAGGGACCAGCGCCACTGCGATCGCTACCCCCGCAAGGGATTTTGCCACCTGTTCTTTGGAGTTGGCATAGGCTGCTGCGATCCCTGAAAAGATAGCCACAAACATATCAAAAAGATTGGGATGAAGCCGCATCTGCATCTGTGAGGTAAGCTCTTTAAAAGGCACGGCCGTCGTAAACAGCGCCGCAAACAGCAGCGAGGCGGCCACCCCGAAGAGGATGGTGACAAAACTGCTTTGCATCAGATCGCTCTGGCTTCGCACCACGCCCATGGAAAACGACACGATCGGACTCATCAACGGCGCCAGGATCATAGCCCCGATGATCACAGGCGTTGAGTTTTGAAACAGCCCCACCGTCGCCAGCAGCGTGGACACGATCATCAGCACCGTATAAATACCCCCGATCCTTGAAGCGTCTTTGAGATTGGTAAAGAGTTCTTTAAAATCCTCATACTCCGCCTTTTTAAACAGCGGCAGCGCGTTTTTAAGCAGCATGTTTTTGTATTCGCCCCTTGGCAGATTGGCCGCGTCTATTTTGTCGTTGTCCTCTTTTTTCTCTCTGGTGTTTTCGGTTTTGGCGTTTAGATGCAGATAAAGCGCTTCTTTATTAACTTGCAGATTGATCTCTTTGGCCGAGACACTGACCCCGTCAATCAAAAAATCGATCCCGCTTTTGCCTGAGGTGATACCGATCTCTGAGCTTTTGATCAACCCCATGCTTTTTGGCAGACTGGTAAGAGAAAAGCGCTTATAAAAAAAGATCACAAACAGCAGATACAGATAGGCAAAGATACTTTTGGGAGCCAGTATCAGCGCGTTCATATGCCCGTCATGCAGGGATATATCTTCATTGACAAATTCATCCTGCATATTTTTGAGGTTGTGTTCATAGACCATGATACCCGTCGCGGCGGTGTTGACCGTTTCCCCGTTTTGGGCTTTGATGGCGTAGGGGTGAAAACGTACTCTTTTGAGGTTTTTGACAAAACGCTTGAAACGCTTCAGCGCCGAATCATTTGGCAGGACTTCACTGTTGATACCGTACACATCCCCGATAATGACGCTGCTAAAAACGATCTTTTCATTGCAGGTAAGAATATCGATACAGCTTGCCCTGGCCCCCTGCGCGATCTGATCGATCACCTCTTTTGGATTGTTGTTCAAATCATACGCTTTTACCGTCTTCATACAGCGAGCACTCGCCAGGATCGCCACTTCGGCACGTGAGCCCATCGCACGCACAAGAAAGGTTTTGATCTGGGCATCATCCAGTTGCAGCAGATACAGTGCATCCTTGTCTAATGCTTTTTCAAAATCAAAGGTTTCATATGCGATAATCTGCACGTTTGGCAGTGTGTCCTTGGCAGTTTTTTGCACCTTTGCAGCGTTTGCATCCTCGCTTTTGGCAGAGGTTATAAGATATACGGCCCTGTACACGAATGCTCCTTTTACTTCACTGCTGCTATTGTAGCACAAAAGCCAGCGCTTTTTGCGCCAGAGCCGACATCGCCAAATCTCTGGTTTGTGACAGAGCCACCCACTTTTGCCCCTTTGCAATTTCACCGGTTTGGGTTTGATACACATGGATTTGCAGGCGGTATTTGGTATAACTGTGGCGAAAACTGCCGAGGTATTTTCCGCCGGGATTATGCTCATATTCCTCAAAACCCCAGAGGTTTTTGTACAGCGCTTTGGAACTTTTTTGCATAGCAATGCGCGCCCCGTCTGTGCGCACAAGCAGATGCAGGGTTTTGGCAATGCTTTGGGTCTTTTTTTTTCGGCTGAAGCGTTCGGGGTCATCTTTGCCCCTGCACGCAGTTTGCAGCGGGCACCGGGAGCATTGGAAATTTTTAGGCGTACATACCAGCGATCCCAGATCAAGCAGGGCTTGGTTATGCTCAAAGGGACGCTGCCTGTTTAAAAACGCTTGCGCTTTTTGCTGCAGATCTTTGTCATCTTGTTGTCCGTGCAGGCGCTTTAGCACCCGTTTGATATTGGCATCCACGATCGCTGCAGGCTTATGAAAGCCAAAACAAAGCACCGCGTTGGCCGTATACTCCCCGATACCGGGCAAAGCAAGCAGCTGTTTGTACTCTGTGGGCAGACCTTGCGGGCACAACGATGCGGTTTTTTTCATATTGCGCGCCCTGCTGTAGTATCCAAGGCCCTGCCACGCGCGCAATACCTCATCTTCATGCGCTACTGCCAATGCCCCAAGCGAGGGAAAACGGTTTAGAAACTGAAAGTAGTAATCATGCAGCACCCGCGAAACCTGCGTCTGCTGCAGCATAATCTCGCTGACATACACTTTGTACGCGTCATCGGTGTTGCGCCAGGGCAGATCGTGTCTGCCCTGCTTTGCATACCACTGCAGCAGCTTCTGCCGGGTTTCCTGCATCAAAGCGCGCTGTTATCTTTGGTCACTATCCAGATAGCGTGAATCATGCCGGGAATGAAAAAGATCAGCGTCAAAATCAGATTCAGCC
>CAYUAC010000148.1:0-3984 GCA_964442515.1 uncultured Campylobacterales bacterium
TGCATTATCAGTAAAGATGACCAAAGTTTTTGCATTACCGCTGCCAATACCATCAATCCCGGACAAAAAGAAAAAATTAAAGATAAAATCGATACAATAAATGCTATGGATAAGGAGGAACAAAAGACGTTTGCCAAAGAGCTTTTGTTCCATGAAAACGATAAGCACCGCAGGGGTGCGGGGTTGGGATTTTTAGAGATTGCAAGAAGAAGTTCCCGGCCGCTGCGATACCGTTTTTTCCGTGAGGGCGGCAAAGAGTATTTTGCTCTGAGTGCGTCTGTATAAGGAGTCATATGCAACAACTTTCTATTGCTCATACCCAGGATACCCCTGAAATCATTTTAGATCCCCATAACGAAATTTTTTCTTTTGCAGGCCGTTCATTTCCCGAAAATACGTTTGAATTTTATGAACCCGTATTACGGTGGCTTGAAGAGTATTTTCAAACCAAACGGCAGTGCCGTATCGATATGCGGCTGGAGTACCTCAACTCCAGCAGTCTCAAATCGTTTTTTGATATTTTTGAAATCCTGGAACAAAGCATACGCCAACAGGGCAGCAAGGTAACGATCAACTGGATTTATGACCCCGAAAACGATATCGCGCTGGAAGCGGGAGAAAACATGGATGAAGACTTTCACGACATAGCATTTCACTACAGCCCAAGGCAGGCCGATGAACTCGCTTGAAGATATGGACGCCGCGCAGCTGCGAGAACACTGCCAAAAACTGCAAAGACAGCTTGAAAGAATCATCCAGCACAGCGACAAACAGGATGAGCGCCTGCGCAGGGCCAACGCAGAACTCAGCCAGTACAAGAACCATTTGGAACACAAGGTAGAACAAGAGATTAAAAGACGCGAAGAAAAAGAGCAGATGCTTTACCGGCAGTCCAAACTCGCGGCCATGGGCGAAATGATCAACGCCATCGCCCACCAGTGGAAGCAGCCGATCAATGTACTGAAAATGCAGATCGAGATGCTTGGAATGGATTGCGATGAAAGGTGTGATCCCCAAACGGTACGGGAATTTACGCATAAATCCAATACCCAGATAGAGCATATGCTCTCGACTATGGAAGAGTTTCGCAGCTTTTTCAAGCCAAACAAGCACACGCAGACCTTTTATGTCAAAGACGCCATCGAGAGTGTCCTGCGGCTGATGAGAGATGAACTGATGAAGCATCAAATCCATACTGTTATTACGGACAACGCCCCGATGCGGATAGAGGGGATTGAAAACGAATTCAAGCACCTGCTGCTCAATCTGATCAACAACGCCAAAGACGCTTTTGAAGAAAACGGCATAAAAGATAAGAAACTGGAATTTATCCTCAGTCAAGACGGCGGCCGCAAACGCCTTATGGTTAAAGACAACGCCGGCGGGATTGATGAAGATGTACTTCAAACGTTATTCAAACCAAACGTGACGACCAAAACAGAAGACAGAGGCAGCGGTATCGGATTGTACCTGAGTTCCCAGATTGCGTATAAACACAATGGTAAACTGTATGCGAAAAACCATGAAAACGGAGCGTGTTTTGTTTTTGAGAAGGTGGTACCTTAAGCCGGATTACAACCGGCAGGAGCGTAAGCTTAACGCTGAGAGCCATGGATCGAGTGTAGAAGCATCAGGTAAGAGTGCTCATGCATGGGGTAGGCTAAAATGCCCTTATAATGACAATAGCTGCAACGAAGGCAAATACTGCTTAGTGAGTATCTGGAGCACTCCAAAAAATAGCCATAATCATGCCAAACAGATAAGAAAAATTGTTGATCGTTGCATTAGAAATAAAGGAGAAAGTGATGAATGAGTATGAGTTTGAATTAGTTTTTAAATTGCCTTTTCAAATAGCTAATATGGATGATATTACAGATAACTTGTTTAAGGCCGGATGTAATGACGCTACTGTGAGTTTTAATAAAATGGGAATAATGACATTATCGTTTGATAGAGAAGCAGTAAGCGCAAAAGAGGCTATTGAGAGTGCAGTTGAGAATGTAAAAGAGGCTTTACCTGAAGCTATACTTGTTGAAGCAAGTCCTGATTATGTAACCATTACCGAGATATCATCATACTTTGGCACTTCAAGACAAAACACGCGAAAACTTTTTGAAAAAGATATGCCTATTCCCGTTCATGTAGGTAAGCCGTCTATGTGGCACCTATCAAATGTGCTTGAGTGGTTTAAAAATAACAATACAGCTAAGGCTATCGATAACAATCTGTTTGAAATCGCGCAAACAAACAAGGCGATTAATAGCCAGCGGCAAATGCAACGCATGTAAGCAGTAATCTAAAACTGCCTACAGTTTCAATTATTACTTTTTTAATTTTCATAATGCAACTCTCGTATATACAAAAAATACATAAACATATTATACAAGGTGTTTAAAATCCCTGCTTCAGGTGGTACCCGGAGCCGGATTCGAACCGGCACGAGCGTAAGCTCATCAGATTTTGAGTCAAAAGAAACCGATTATAAGCATTTACAACCAAATACAACTACCTCCCTACCATAGGTATTTTAAGCCCTGTTTTGCAAAATTTAATTATAATGACAAGATATAAAAGACAACCTAAAAACGTACCCAAACCGTACCCAAAAACAGGATAGCCATGTCTCTTAACCAAGTCATTAAAAAAATAAAGATCAAAGGGTTAGACACGACGGGAGTTTATCTAAAAGATAAAGAAGATCTCTTTAATAAAAAAGAAATAGGCAAAACAGATCTCAAAAAATTAGATAATAATCCAATTACAATTGTTTTGAAATTTTGGCATCGTGGAAAAACTACAAAACGCACTCTGCGCTATAGTGGGATCAGCGGCCTTTTAGCCGTAAAGAAAGCAATAACAAAAAGAATAGAATTGCGTGAAGAGCTTGAAGAGACCGGCACACTCAAACGTAAAAAATTTAAATCTGTTTCGGAACTTTGGGATGATTATATGCAGCAAAAGGAAACAAGCGTTTCCCCACATTATGCAAATGTGCAACGCGTTACATTTGATAAGTGGATCAGACCGGCCATAGGCGATATGGCTGTAGATAAGATACATACAAACGATTTACAAGATATCGTCAACGGGATGCTGCGCCAAGGAAAAAAACCGAGGACGGCCCAGTCTATCAAACAGATATCCAGGCCATTGTTTAACTATGCTATTGATATGGACCTGATTAAGGTCAACCCGGCTTTAAAGATCACACTGCCTAGCTTTGATAATACACAAAATTTTCAACTCACTGATAAGCAGCGTGAAGACCTTTATCAGCAGATGCGAAATTATGAGATCATGAAGTACCGCGGTATTATGCTCTTTTTGTATTTTGGCCGGCGTCTTAATGAGGTACTTACTCTTAAAAAAGAAAATATCTTTATTGATCATAATATCTATGTGATTGAGGATCAGTATTCAAAAAGTCGCAGGCGCTTAGAGTTCCCACTACTTGAACCGTTAAAAGAGTTTTTATTGGATTATGAATCTACGGGCGCAGGATACCTTTTCCCTGGAGAAAAAAAACCGCATATAACAGCAGATACTTTTCGGCCACACTGGAAAAAGGTCATAAACCGTGCAGGAATAGAAAAAATGCGGATACATGACACAAGACACCTCCTAGGTAACACAATGGTCAATAGAGGCGCTAGCCTTGAAGCTATAGGCAAGGTATTAGGCCACAGCTCCAGCGCTGTTACAAAAAGATATGCAAAAACGAGCCTGCAGACGGCGGATAAGCTTCTTAATGATTATTTGAATAATGGAGAAGACGATGAGTGAGTATGAATTTGAATTAGTGTTTAAATTACCTTTTGACGTAAATGATGCCGATAGCATTACCGACAAATTGTTTGAGGCCGGCTGTGATGATGCGACTGTCAGTTTTAATGAAATGGGTCTTATGTCATTATCTTTTGACAGGGAGTCTGCTAGTGCAAAACAAGCAGTTGAAAGTGCGATCGCTAATGTAAAAAATGCTTT
>CAYUAC010000149.1:0-3956 GCA_964442515.1 uncultured Campylobacterales bacterium
CTTCGGGGTTGCCAATCTGGGTCTGCAGGTAGCCGTGGTACTGTTTTTCATACGCCTTGACCCCTTCCCAGAAAGCCCACTGGGTATCGGTATCGATATTCATTTTGATCACGCCGTACTCAAGCGACTGACTGATCTCTTCGATACTGCTGCCGCTGCCGCCGTGAAAGACAAAATTAACCGGCTTGGCTTCGCCGCCCTCTTTCCTGCTGATATATTCCTGAGACTTGCCGAGAAGCTCGGGGCGCAGGACAACGTTGCCCGGTTTGTACACGCCGTGGACGTTGCCAAAAGAAGCCGCGATGGTAAACTTATCGCTGATGGCGCTTAAACGCTTATAGGCTTCATGAACCTCTTCAGGCTGGGTATACAGCAGTGCGTTATCAACATCGGTATTATCCACGCCGTCCTCTTCGCCGCCGGTAATGCCAAGTTCGATCTCAAGTGTCATTCCGATCGCGCTGAGGCGCTTAAGATAGTCCTCACATGTTGCAAGGTTTTGTTCAAGCGATTCTTCGCTCAGATCAATCATATGCGAAGAAAACAGCGTCGTACCAAACTCTTTATAATGGGCTTCGCTGGCTTCAATCAACCCGTCAATCCAGGGCAGCAGTTTCCTGGCCGCGTGATCGGTATGCAAAATCACGGGTACGCCGTAGGCTTTGGCCATGGTGTGTACGTGCTTTGCCGCGCTGACTGCGCCAAGCACCGCCGCGTCGTCACCGCTTAAACCCTTGCCGGCGTAAAACCCCGCACCGCCGTGGCTAAGCTGCACGATCACGGGCGAATTGGCCACCTTAGCCGCTTCCAAAACCGCGTTGGCAGAATCGCTGCCCACCACGTTGACCGCCGGAAGCGCGTACTTGTTGGCTTTGGCAATCGCAAACAGTTTTGTTACATCATCTCCGGTCACGACACCGGGTTTGATATGGTCAAATAATTTTTCACCCTGCATCTTTTTCGGCCCCCTTTAGTTGGTTTTGATATCCGCGTCTTTTTTCTGCTCTTTGGTTACTTCATCTAAAATCTGTCCGAATTTCTGATTGCGCAGTGTCTGCTGAATCCTTGGCTTGACCACGTCAAATTTGTCTTTATGATCTTCCATATAGATTACGTGGTGACCAAATTCGGATTTGACCGGCTCTTTGGTGAGTTCCCCCTTTTTCATGTCAAAAACGACCTCATCAAAGGCCGGCACCATTTTACCCTTGCCAAAAAACCCAAGATCACCGCCGTTTTTAGCCGAAGGCCCGGTGGAGTGTTCTTTAGCCATAGCGATAAAATCTTCTCTGAGGTTGTTGCTGCCTTGCAGTTGATCGATAAGCTCCTGAGCTTTTTCTTTACTCTCAACAAGGATGTGGCGCGCCCTGACCTGCTTGTTTGACATCTTTTCAAACTGACCTTTATTGTTTTCGTAATATTCTTTGACCTCTTTGTCGCTGACGCTGACTGAATCCATCTGCTTGCCCATCCATACTTCCAGGGCCAGATCGCGTTTGAGCCTGTCAAGGAGTTTCTGATACTGCTCATCTTTGGTAATGCCCTCTTTAAGCGCATACTGGGTCAAAAGCTCTTTTTGTACCAGCTGGCCAAGCAGCTTCTGGCGATCCATCTGCCCGCTTTGTCGCATCTGCTGAGGCATCTGCTGCATATAGCTTTGCACGTCTTGCTGGGTGATTTCTTCACCGTTGACCGTTGCGATCACTTCCGTTGCCTGTACACTGACTGCCAGACTAAGAGCAGTTATAGTACTTGTAAGTATTCTTTTCATTGTTTGCTTCCTTTTTTTAAGTATTGATTGTACCAAAATCTGTTCAAGCACGACTTAGGCCATATTGTGCACGACCCGCTGTACATCATCGTTGTCTTCGAGCATATCGATGATCTTTTCCACCTTCCCGGCTGTCTCATCATCCACATCGATCTCGTTTTGGGCGATATAATCAACCTTGGATTCCACGATCGCAGCCCCCGTTTTCTCAATAGCCTGCAGCATCGAATCAAAATCCCCGGGCTGACTTTCAAAAACGATAATCCCCTCATATTCGTCCTTGATATCCTCGGCTCCGGCGTCCATGGCCGCTTCCATGACCTCTTCGTCCCTGTCGCTTTTATCGACCACGACGATACCTTTTTTATCAAACATCCACGCAACACTTCCGTTTTCGCCCATGCTGCCGCCGTTTTTGGAAAACGCTAAGCGCACTTCGGCCACGGTTCTGTTTTTGTTTTCGCTCATACACTCAGCCATTATCGCCACGCCGTTTGGCCCGTAGCCCTCATAGGTTAGATTTTCCAGCTTGACCCCGTCTAAGTTGCCGGTGGCTTTATCGATGGCTCTTTGGATATTTTTGGCAGGCATGGAAGCAGCTTTTGCTTTCTCCACGGCCAGACGCAAAGCGGCGTTGGTATCAGGATCGCCGCCGCCTTCACGGGCTGCGTTGGTGATATCTTTGACCGCTTTGGTAAAGACCTTGCCCTTTTTAGCGTCCTCTTTTGCTTTTATATGTTTGACTTTCGACCATTTATTATGTCCTGCCATGCACACTCCTGTAAAATCACTTTTAACGCAATTATACTACAAAGGCTCTTAGGATGGCGTAAAGAGGTCTACACGTAACTCATATAAGGGTTTTTACGCTCGTTTTGGGCCTGTATCTGAGCCTGGGAAGAGCGTGAATCCAACTCGCTTTTATCGGAGAGTTTTTCCATGAGCTCTTTTTTGAAGTTGCTAAGTTCTTCGGCAATCATAGAAGCGATTTTTGGGTCATTGACATTACTGTTTTGGTATTTGGCTTCCAGCTCGGCTCTTTTTTGTTCAATCAGTTTTTCTATCTTATCGGCGTTAAGATCCTGGATGAAATTCAGGGCGCCTTTATCCAGCAGCTTTTGCAGCATCGCTTTTGTGGCACTGCTGCTTTCATCGCTGACTGCCTGTACCTGGGTCGTGGTAGCTTCACTGCCGCTTTTGCCGTAGGCGGCGCTGAAACTTTCAAAGAAGGTATTTAACCCCTCAAGAATCTTTGGATCGGTATATTCGCCGGGACCGGGATTGTTTCTTGAAGCGACGTAATCGCGCACTCCCTCATAACTCATATCAAAAGAAGCGATGTTTGCGTCTTCTATGTGATTATTCAGTGCGTCCCTGTTAAAAGCAAACGAAAGCATTCCCATCACGCTAAACGCTTCTTTATTGCCCTGGGTGTCTTTGAGTTCTTTAAGCCCCTCATACAAAGCGGTTTTAAACTCTTCATCAGCATCATGAGGTACGATACTGCCCGTGGTAGCCGCCCCCACCTCATACATGCCATCGCCGTTTAGATCAAGCTTTTCATAGGGTTTTTGCAGCAGATTGGCCGCGCCCTCTTTGGAAAGCGAATCAACATTTATAGAATCAGCCAGTGAGTGAAATTTCTGGATTGTCTGCATCTGAGAGTTAGACAGCGACTGCAGGAAGCCTTTGGCATCGGGGGCCGGGGCCTGTCTGAACTGCGCATAAATCTGTTCAAAGCCCTGCTTTACCTGCGGCGCCCGTTTGGGGGCAAAAAGATTGTAAAGTGATTTGTCAATCGATGGAGCCTGCACCATTGTACAAAACCTTTTTTCGTTTTGCATAAACTTAAGCAAAAGTTATTCCAAAAATGAAGCTACAGAAAGGAAGGAAAAATTTTATCCATTAACAAACAGTTAAGATTGTAAGTGATACAATGGTTTATACACTTTTCAAAGGAGCCAGAATGAACGACCCAAAAAAGACAATGACAACCACCGGAGGCAACCCCGTAGGCGACAACCAGAACTCACTGAGTGCCGGTGACAGAGGCCCGCTTTTGATGCAAGATTACCAGCTGCTTGAGAAGCTGGCCCACCAAAACAGGGAAAGAGTGCCTGAAAGGGTCGTTCACGCCAACGGCAGCGGGGCTTTTGGTACCCTGACAATCACCGAAGATATATCT
>CAYUAC010000150.1:0-3951 GCA_964442515.1 uncultured Campylobacterales bacterium
ATTCGCCAAAGGTGGCAAAGCTGAATTTTTCGCCAAACGCGTTAACCATGCATCTCCTTTAACTTTTCTATCGCGATCTTGGCCGCCTTTTGCTGGGCATCTTTTTTACTTTTGCCCACAGCCTTGGCCAGAGGTCTGTCATGCAGACTGACCTGGACTTCAAACATCTTTTTGTGATCGGGCCCGCGGCTGCCGATCATTTCATATTCAGGCGTCACGCCTTCCAGCGACTGCGTCATCTCCTGCAGGGCGGTTTTGTAATCTTTTGACAGCGTTTCCAGATCGATTCTGGGATACGCTTCTTGCAATATGTCAATAACGATCTTTTCGACCGCTTTGAGTCCGCTTTCCAGATAGATCGCACCCATGACCGCTTCAAAAGCGTTTGACGTCAGTGAACTTTTTTTTCTACCGTCGTTATTTTCTTCCGCATTTGATATAAAAAGAAATTCACCAAGACTTATCATCGCCGCCAGTTTGGCCAAACCCTGTTCGTTGACAATGGACGCTCTTGTCTTTGACAAAATCCCCTCATCGGAGTTTGGAAATTTTTTATACAGGTATTCTGCTACGATCAGATCGATTACCGCATCGCCTAAAAATTCCAGCCGCTCGTTGTTATAGGGCCTTTTATAACTTTTATGCGTCAGCGCCTCGGTTATAAGCGTCTGGTTTTTGAACCTGTAACCAAGCGCCTTTTCTAATTTTTCAATCACGTTTTCTCCTTTATCTTTTCTGCTTCGCTCCTGGCCAAATCATCGCAGATTTCATTTTCTTCATGGCCGCTGTGGCCTTTGACCCAGTGCGCCTGTATCCTGTGGGGCTGTGCCGCCTGCAGGTAGCGTTTCCACAAATCGACGTTTTTGACCTTTTTGAAATCCTTGCGCACCCAACCGGCCAGCCATTTGTTGATGGCATTGACCACATAGGAACTGTCGCTGTACACCCGCACGCTGCAGGGACGCTTGAGCATCTCCAGACCCACAATCACCGCCAGCAGTTCCATGCGGTTATTGGTTGTATCATCTTCCCCGCCGCTGTAGCGCTTTTCATGGCCGCCGCTTTTTAAAATACCGCCGTATCCGCCGGGGCCGGGGTTTCCAAGGCTTGAGCCGTCGGTAAAAAGAGTTACGCGATCCATCAGCTCAAACTGTCCTGTTTGATTTTTTCGGTATGAACCACTTTCGTGATCACTTTGGCGCTGTTGATACTCAGGCAGCTGGGACAGCGTTCAAAACTCAGCGGAAAGCTGTTTTTGCACTGCTTGCACATATACGAAAAGGTCAGCCCGGCACTGAGCCCCTCTTTTTTTGCCGCCACCAGAAGCGAAAGATTGAAATCTTTGGATTTGACCGTTTCTTTGATATACCCCTTGGCGTAATAAAGCGCTTTGAGATTTTTATCCTCCTTGACTTTGGCAAAATCGATCCCGCTTCTGCTTTGATACCATAAAATATCGACAATATCGTCAAACATATACGGTTCATACAGTTCCCACGCCTTTTTCGGATCGCTTTCAAAAAGCTGGCTGAGCGCCATGCGCGTCAGGTTGGCATCTTTTTGCAGCATCGCTTTGGCATCACCGGTGAGTTTAAAATCCAGATAGTTTTTAATATGCACCACGTCTTCGCCAAGCAGCTGCAGCGGTTCGATCACCTCTTTGGCGCGTTTAAAATCCTGCAGCTGATCATACACGATAAAAAGATAGTGCAGCACCTCTTTGTTTCTGGGGCTTTGCTTGACAATCTGCAAAAAGATATCGCGGCTTTTGACCAAAAACCCCGCGTGCAGGTAGGTTTTGCCAAGCAGTTCCAGGAAGGTGTCCTGCTGGGCCCGGTCATCGATATTTTTGATCAAAAACAGGTACAGGTCGATAGCTTTTTCATACTCGCCGCTGTTTTCAAAGGATTTGGCAAGCAGCGACAGCGGCTGAATCAGGGATGGGTCATACTCCATACTGCCAAAATCGATCGCGCAGTTTTTGGCATCAAAACGCTGTAGAAACCGCAGCAGCGATTTTCTTTTTTGTTTGTGTTTGATCGTTTCCAGGCTGTAATTAACCACCGCCACCACCAAAAGCAGCGCCACAAAGAGCAGAATGCTAAAAAGCGGATCATCGGTATCGATAAAAAAGTTTTCCAAACGGCACCTTTGAATATGATATAATCGCTATTATTATATCTTTTTAGGGGGAAATTTTAGCTTTATGATTGAACAGGCTTCCATAGAAACGCTTAAATCCCAGCTTGACGTCGTCGATGTCATCGCCAATTATATAGAGCTCAAACGAACCGGCGGCAATTACAAAGCCCTCTGCCCCTTTCACGAAGAAGCCACCCCCAGCTTTGTAATCAGCCCCTCCAAGCAGATATTTCACTGTTTTGGCTGCGGGGCCGGCGGGGATGCGATCAAGTTTGTCATGGAGTATGAGAAGCTAAGCTACCCCGAAGCGATCGAAAAGCTGGCACGGGAATATAATTTCACCCTCGCCTATACCAAATCTTCCAACCCAAACGCGTCCAATGACCGCCGCGTGCTCCAACAGCTGCAAAGCTGGTTTTATAAAAACCTGCGCGGAGAGTTTTTGGATTACGTCAAACAAAGAAGCATCAGCAACGCAAGTATCGAAAAATTCGGTATCGGATACGCCCCGGACAGCCGGGAGGTGATGCACTTTTTAAGCCAAAACCACCTGCCAATGCCCGCGTGCGAAGAGGTGGGCGTGATTGCCAAAAACGAAAGCGGCGGGTATTATGCCAGGTTTTCAAAGCGGATCATGTTTCCCATCTACAGCGCAAACGGCCAGGTGGTAGGCTTTGGCGGCAGAACCGTTGCCAATCATCCGGCAAAATATATCAACTCCCCCCAGACCAAACTGTTTAACAAATCCCGCACACTGTATGGCTACAATCTGGCCAAACAAAACATCTACGCCAAAAAGCAGCTGATCGTCACCGAAGGTTATATCGACGTCATCATGTTCCACCAGGCGGGTCTGGATACCGCCGTGGCCAGCCTGGGAACGGCACTGACCAGGGAGCACCTGCCCCTGCTGTCCCGCGGCGAACCGGAAGTGATCCTGGCTTATGACGGCGACGATGCGGGTATGCAGGCGGCGCTGAAAGCTTCCAGACTGCTAAGCAGCGCCAATTTTGAAGGCGGCGTAGTCTTGTTTGATGGGGGCAAAGACCCCGCGGATATGATTGCCGAGGGCAGAGAAGATGAAGTCAAAAAGATGCTGGCTTCTCCCACGCCGTTTTTTGAATTCATCATCGACACCACGCTGGCAGCCTATGACCTCAATAACCCAAAACAGAAAGAAAACGCCTTTGCCGAGATCAAAAGCTTTGTCAATACTCTCAGCCAGTTTGCCAAAGACAGCTACGTCCCCTACGCGGCCAATGCCCTGGGTGTACGCGCGGCGATGTTTAAAGACAGAAAAGACGCGTCCGTGCAGCTTCGTCGGAGTATGGAAAAAAACGACCCCAACGAACAAAGCATCATCAAAACGGTACTGGAAAACAAAGCGCTTTTGGACTTAGTCCTTGACGTGTGCGATCCCAGAATGTTTTCTACCCACAAAGAAGCGATGGCCAAACTGTGCGCACAGGAGTTTGACGACCCCGCCCTGCGCGCAATCGAAGTTGACCAGCGTATCCAAACGCTGCATGAAAATGAGTTGACTGCGGCCCTTATCAGTATCCTGCGCCGTTACTACGAACGGCTTTTGCAGCAGCTTCCCTCCATGCAGATGGAATTTGAGAAAAAAACAAAATATCTTAGAAATATCAAAACCAAGATTCTGCCAAAACTCAAAGCCGGACAGCTGGTCAGCTACGATCTTTTGCAGGTGTAGTGTATGGTATAATAATTACACGAATGGGGTCCGACCCCTTATGATAGCAGTGTTTGGTAAAATATGCTTACGATAACGCAAAAAGGAATTTTGCC
>CAYUAC010000151.1:0-3814 GCA_964442515.1 uncultured Campylobacterales bacterium
GGGATTACGATTCTGCCTCGGGAATCGATTTTTAAAATTTCACTTTCTTTCATCGCCGTTACCAGAATCACGGGAATATTGCGATCGTTTTTGCGGATACGCTTAATCAGGGCAAGTCCGTCCATATGCGGCATCAGATAATCGGTAAGCACAAGGTCGGGTTTTTGTTTTTCAAAGACTTCCAGCGCTTCCATCCCGTCTGCGGCTAAATATACCTCTTTGAAATAGCGGCGCAGGATATATTTATACGCTTCCCTGATCGAACTGGCATCATCAACACAGAGTATGGTTAATTCCTGAAGATATTTTTGTAACTGGATATTGGTATTCAACGGTAGATATCCCTTGCGCATAAAAGTTTGTAGGGGCAGTATACGCACTGTTTTTCATCTTCGCACTTTGTAACTGTAAGCTCGGTTGTTCCCGCTAACTGCTCAAGAACTTTATCAAAAAGCTCCAACTTCTGCTCCATAGCTTTTACCGTCACAAGCTTTGGGGCAAACAGCGGCAGATACGCCAAAATCGGGTCATACCGGCTAAAAAGCAGACTATACAGCGGCATTTGAAAATCTGTCATCCTCTCCAGATTATACACGGGGTTATTCACCGAGCCGGTTTTATAATCGATCAGCCAGTACCGGCTGCTGCCGTCGATGTCGATCCTGTCGGCCCTGCCCCGAAACGTTATCCCCTGTAACACTTTCTGCGCGCTGCTTTCTTTGGCCACGACTTCTATGTCCCGGTCTTGTTCAAAGGCGATGAATTTTTGCAGTTTCGTCATCCAGAGTTTGGTATAGAAACTGTCGGGGCTGATGGGTGCAAGGTGTTTCTCAATTGTTTCGGGCGTAAAATCTTCACATTCTGCCAGGGCTTTGTGGAGAATGTCGCCTTCATTGATCCCATCGTCTTTTGGCTGCAAAATCTTTTTGATATATTTGTAATAAAACTGCATCGAACACGACAGGTAACTTTTGAGCATGGTAGCCGACCAGACAAAAGTTTTGGGATCAAAATCAAGCGTCAGGTGCGGATGCGCGGGTGAAGAACTTTTTTGAAAGAAAAAGGATTGATCATATACCGCGCTTGTGTGCTCTTCAAGGCCAAGTTCGTTTAAGAAGCTGGATTTTGCGTCATCGGTGCTAAAGCAGATTTTTGCGCTTTTACTCTTTTGCAGCAGCGAAAAATACAAGTGTTTTTGCAGGTTTTGTCGCTGTCTGACCGTCGGCAGACCAAGCGAAGCTTTCAGCGCCGAGTTGAGGTAGATATCTTTTTGATTGACCTTGGGCACGAAACGGTCGTTAAAATCAACGATTATGACGCCCTCAAAGCTGCTGCCCCTGCTTTCAAGCGCACCCATTACCGTTACCCTGCCCCCGGAAGTATCATCGATGCGTATTGATTTTAACTCTTTTAAATACAGGTATAAAAATTCCAACAGTTGCAGCCCGTACCCCCGATACGCTTGCTGCAGATAAAAGCGCGCCCCGTCTGCTTCCTCATCCGGTTTGATAACGGCATCGATGCGCTCAAAAAACTGCTCGGCCGTCACTTTGCCCTTTTTTGAAGGCGGCTGAATTCCATACGCCTGAAGCAGGGCCGCGTCTTCTTTCCGCCGGCTTTGCATATAGCCATAAAGGGCATCCAGCTGCTGGTAGTAGGGGGAGCGGGTATAATCAAAGCCCATGGCAAAGTTAAGGTTGTTTTTTCTGTCAAAGGTTTGCAACACCGTTTTATACGCTTCATCGGGCAGGATTACGGCGATATTTTCCGGAGCTATCCTGTCTTTGGTGATCATCGTTTCGATACTGTCAAAAACAAACGCCGCCTGTTCGATGCGGCTTGAGACCGCTGTCACCTCAGCATTTGTATCTGCGCGCAAAGGCTTCTGCGCAACAACACTGCCCTCTGTCAAATCAAGCGAATAAAAATATCCGCTTTGCAGGGGGGTTTGGGTAAAAGCGGTGCTGTTTTTCTCAATGAATTTGTCTAACTCCATATGCACCAAAAACCGCACCTGCCGTGCCACTGTCGCGAACAACTCTTTTTCAAACACAGTCAGATAACCGTCTAAAAACAGTTCTATCTGGTCATACTCATTGTAAAAAGCGCTGTTACAGTTATATTCCAGAGGAACAAAGGCTTTGTCGGTATAACCGTGTTTTTGAAGATATGCCCGGTACTCGTTGTAGGTTTGGCGCAGCTGTAGAATCTGCTTTTCATAATTGGCGTAGGTGTCAAAATCCAGCAGTTGTTCAAACGTAATCTTTTCATACGCCAACTCTTCAAAAAGTTTAAAAATAATCTCTGTTTTAGTAAAAAGGGACGCCTCCAGCCGCTCATTGAAAAAAAGCGAGCGTTTGGTCGTGTCGATGAAGGTTTTGCCCGGTACGTAGATTACCTTTTGCTCAAATTCCGCAATCGTCGTAACAGTCGTTTGCAGCGACTGCGAGGGATCCAGCGAGAGCTTTTTCTCCCTGGCGGCTCTGGATGTAGGATAAATAAGGAGTTTATTCATCTATCCATAAATCAAAATTTTTATACCCGGTTTTTTTTGACACATCTGCTTTTACAACCAGCTGCCAGCGTCCGGGCCGCGTATGCCCCGAAAGGTCGATTTCAAAAGTGTCCGATTTTACCTGCTTCACTTCCAGCTGCCTGTCGCTTGCGGTCGTGGTCGGACGGCTGAGCAATACCTGCATGGATGCCTGCTTGATCTTTTTGTCTTTTGCATCAACCTGAAGCCGCAGCGGCTGCGAAGGATCGATCCGGCGGGTGGTTCTGTTGCGTTTTTTATACATCGCGTTTTCCATCGCCACCTCTTCAAAAGGTGAGGTAATAGCAATCCCGTACTCTTGGAAAAACGCTTTGTTCTGTTTTAAAATTTCATCGGCATTAAGATCAACATTTTGATACTTGCTCATAAAATTGTTTTCTTCATGTACCGGCATAGTCGAAGTCTGGATCACAGTCCATACGATCAAAAGCGCTGCGGCAAAGAGTAACGCAGCAATCGACTGGGGCCAGTAATTTGTTTTTTGTTCAGCCATAGATTTCTTTATCCTTTGGATCGTTTTTTTCTGTTGAAAAAGGGCCGTATAAACATTGCGTAAATGATTAACACCGTACCCGTGTAAACGATTATGCGTAAAATATCAATCGTGTTTGTCGTATCGTTTGCGATGGTATTGTTTAATTCTATCTTTTCTTTTTTAGCTACCTGATCGGCCAGTTCCGAATACGCCTGAACAATACCGACATTGTATTTTTCTATGGTATTGTCATCATCTTTGGTGGCGATCACGCCGATAGCAAAATCATAAATACTGTTTTTGTCAAGACCTTTTTCTAACGCTTTGTCAAAAGCGACCACGCCGATCCGCTTGCTTTGCGGCGCAATGATTAAAACCAATTTGTTTTTCTCTTCCGTGACGTTTTGTCGTGCATAATCATACAGGCTTTCGCCCCGTTCAATCTCATCTGCGGTTGCGACCACCTGGGCAACAACCCCTGTTTTTTCTTCCAGTTCACTTCCGATTGCATCAATCGTTTTTACAGCCTCTGTGTTCAGAGACAACTCGTTGACTGCGACGTACTTTGCCTGCAAGGCAAAAGGGAGCAGTAAAAATACTACCCCCGCAATGACTTTACTCATAAACTGCTTATCCTACAAATGCGTGATTAGGAGTCACAACAGCCCATAGTGTAAATGCAGCCAAAACTACCAAAAATATAGATATAACTTTATCCATGACTACTCCCTTATTGAATTCGTTGCTGATACACATCATATCTTGGATAAATAAACGTGGTGTCT
>CAYUAC010000152.1:0-3810 GCA_964442515.1 uncultured Campylobacterales bacterium
AGGCGGGTTAAAGCCAAAAACAATTTTTCATCGCTATTAATTCAATGATGCCCGGGTTTCTTTTTCAACCAGTGCAATTGCTTTTTTTGAACAATCAAGCATATGAAGAAGTCGCACAGTCGGATTACTCTCAACGACGTTTTGAAAATGACATAAACCTGGCGGCGTGAAAATGTAGCGGCCAGTCCTTTCTTTTTCTTCCAACTTATTTATTTTTAACGATTTTCTTCCCTTTTTCTTCCAATTCTTTTTCTTCGATCCTATAGTGGGCCGGGAGGTGCCGGCCTATGAAGCGAAAAAAAAGACGTAAATGCAGGAACTGCAAGCAACTATTCTTCCCTGATTACCGCAACGCCAAGCGCCAGCGGCATTGCCAGAAGCCAGAGTGCCGCAAGGCTGCCAAAGCCGAAAGCCAACAGAGATGGCTTAAAAAGCCAGAAAATGCGGACTACTTCCGCGGGCCTGACCATGTGGAACGGGTTAGGCAATGGCGAAAAAAACACCCGGGCTATTGGCGGAAGCAATCCTTATCCCAAAATGCGTTACAAGATCGCTGCCAAGAGAATAAATATATAAAACAAGAGCTTAGTACCGATTTTATGCAACGTGCGTTACAAGATTACTGCTTGAGCCAACCAGCCGTTTTCATTGGACTAATTGCACATTTTGCCGGATCTGCGTTACAAGAAGACATCGAACAAACCATCGGCCGCATGCAACAATTGGGCAACGATATTCTCTATCAACCCGATTATGCAAAAGGAGGCCGACATGAAAAAACATCCCGTCAATCCCCACTGCATCCGCCGGATAACCAGACAGTTCGGCTGGGTGGATCATCGCCTGGTCCGTGAAGGCCGCATCGATGCCTGCAGTCATCCGGCAGCGGCGCTTTACCTGTTCCTGGTTACCGTGGCGGATGCAAGGGGGCTCAGCTATTATTCTGACAAATCCATTGAAAAGCGTCTTCACATGGATCACGACATGCTTCTTCAAGCAAGGCAGCAGCTGATCCGAAACGACCTGATCGCCTTTAAATCTCCCATTTACCAGCTTTTACCCTTTGATCCGCCGCAGCAGGAACAACGGCCGGGCGGCGACCCGCAATCGCTGGGGCGCATCTTTAAAACAATAATGGAGTCTACGCCATGATCGATTACGAGCAGTTCTGCCAAATAAAACATCTCCATGAAGAAAAAGGCCTCAAAGCATCCCAGATTGCGGACCGGTTACATATTGATCCGCGGACCGCGGCCAGGTGGATCGCCGAAAAACAGTTCAAGCCGCGGCAGGCAAGCCCACGGCCCAGCAAGCTCGATCCCTTTAAAAACGACATTATCCGGCTGCTTGATTTTCATCCGTACACGGCCGCCCAGATCTTGCATCGGCTCCGGGAAAGGGGTTATGACGGTGGTTATACCGTCGTCAAGGACTACGTACGCAAGATCCGGCCGCGCAAAAAACCCACCTATCTAACCCTGTCGTTTGCACCCGGCGAGTGCGCCCAGGTTGACTGGGGTTCCTACGGATCGGTCAATGTCGGTGGCACCCGCCGCCGGCTGAGCTTTTTTGTCATGGTTTTGTGCTACAGCCGGATGATGTATGTCGAGTTCACGGTATCCCAGACCATGGAGCATTTTTTGGATTGTCACCGGCGCGCCTTTGAATTTTTCGGAGGCTGTGTCCATAAAGTCATGGTCGACAATCTGAAATCCGCTGTCATCCGTCGCGTCATCGGGCAAAGCCCTGTGTTTAACCCCAAATACCTCGATTTTGCCAATCATTACGGTTTTTTGATCACCCCCTGCAATGTCGGCAAGGGAAACGAAAAGGGCCGTGTGGAAAATGCCGTTGGCTACGTTAAAAAGAATTTTCTTGCAGGCCTTGATATCCCGCATTTTGAGGCCATCAATCCAGCGGCCCGGAGCTGGCTGGACACGGTGGCCAATATCCGCATGCATGGAACCACACGGGAGAAGCCCGTTGACCGGATGGCAAAAGAGCTCCTGACACCGTTGCCGGCGCACCCCTTTGATGTTGCCACAGTCGAGCAGGTGCGGGCTTCTTCACAGTTCCGGGTCGTGGTGGACACCAATCGCTACTCCGTGCCCGCAGAATACGCCGGCGCCCTGTTAACCCTCAAGCTGTATCCCGACAGGCTGTGCATGTATTACGAAGACAAGCTGGTGGCCCGTCATGTGAGAAGTTATGACCGTCACCGGGATTTTGAAAATCCGGATCATCCCCGGCCGCTTTTGGCCCAACGGAAAAAAGCCCGGGACCAGAAAATATACATGCGTTTTTTGTCGTTGTCTCCAAAGGCGGAAAGCTATTACCGTCAAATGGAGCAGCGTCGCATGAACCCCCGGCACCATGTTCGAAAAATCGTGGCATTAAGCGATGTGTACGGCCAGGAAGCCGTTGCCCGGGCCATTGAAGATGCTTTCGTCTTCGAAGCGTTCTCCAGCGAATATATTGCAAACATCATCGAGCAGCGCAGCCGTATACGGCCGCAGGCATCGCCCCTTCAGCTGACCCGCGCCCAGGATCTGCTGGAACTGGAAATCGAAAATCCCGATCTTTCCATTTACGAAATCAAAGACCGCACCGGAGGCAAAAGATGAATACAAAAGCGATCTTCCAATCTGAGCTGGATAAAAACCTGGCATACCTGAAACTGCAATACATTGCCGCCAATTATGATGACCTGGCAAAAAAGGCCTCCAAAAAACAACACGCACACGTGGATTATCTTGCAAAACTCATGGAAGGTGAAGCCGCCTTGCGCCATGACCGGGCGATCAAACGGCGGATCAGCCAGGCACGCTTCCCGGTGATCAAGACCCTTGACCAGTTCGAGTGGTCCTGGCCTAAAAAGATAAACCGCCTCCAGGTACAAGATCTCTTCCGGCTTGAGTTTATCCGGAAAAAATCCAATGTTATTTTTGTGGGCGGTGTCGGGTTGGGGAAGTCCCATCTCGCATCGGCCCTCGGGTATAATGGCTGCCTGGAAGGATACCCGGTACTTTTTGCCACTGCCATCGATGTCATCAACACCCTTACCGCTGCGCAATCAGCGGGGCGATTGAAACAGGAAATCAGGAAATATACAAAGCCGGCACTGCTTATCCTTGATGAACTGGGATACCTTCCCATTGATAAAAGCGGAGCGGATCTGCTGTTCCAGATCATCAGTTATCGCTACGAACAGGGCGCAATGATCATTACCACCAACCGGGCTTTTAAGGATTGGCCCGAGATTTTTAACAATGACGCTACGTTGACCTCGGCGATTCTCGACAGGCTTCTGCACCATGCAGAAACCATTGTAATTGAGGGCTCCAGTTATCGAATGAAAGACAGAATAGACGAATAAAAAAGCATGCAGTTGCAGTGCCGGGGCTTGTAACAGGCCTCAGCGCTGCAGCTGTCGTGATAACCGAAAATTGACCAGTTGCCAAAAACCATCTTTGCCGAGATCAACATTTTTAAACCGCCATTTTTAATACATTTTGACGCCGCCGCTGGCACCTCAAAAGGCATTCTCATTATTATCATCTTCATCGCTTGCACAGGGGCTTCAGCGTTGACGTATAAGTATATTGAAAAACCGTTTCTGGAAAAAAAACAGCATTTTTATTGAAAAAGCTGAAGCCACGTTTTTTTAATAATCAGGAAATTGTCTCTGACTTTTTTGATATAGTTTGTGAATGGAGGGGGGGTGGTTTTTCAGCTGTCTTTTTGACCAAACCGTGTATCGTGCCTTTAACGATATATGGCGTAAGCAATAAGTAGCCGATATCCCGCTTG
>CAYUAC010000153.1:0-3807 GCA_964442515.1 uncultured Campylobacterales bacterium
ACCTTCCCGTAATACAAACCCGCTACTATAGTACCGACGTTGATCCGGGCGGGTTTGACGCGCTGGTGCTGACGTCCAAAGAAGCTGTCAACGCCCTGGTAAAAAGCGGGGTGAATCTGCACGGACTCAGCGCGCTTTGCGTTTCCGGTAAAACCGCGCTGAAAGCCAAAGCAGCGGGAATGCATATCCTGGATTTTGCCGGCGGATACGGCAGGGAACTTGGTACGCTCATTGTGCGGCGATACAGCCGCCTGCGGCTTTTTTTTCCCCACGGCAAAACGCTGGCTTTTGATCTGCCCGGTATGCTGCACGAAGCCGCGGTAGCGTGCACGGACGCGGTTGTGTATGAAACCGTGTGCGCACCCGCGCAAACGGTTGATTTTGAAAACAACAGTGTATTTATCTTCACTTCGCCCTCAACGGTGCGCTGTTTTTTTCAAAACTATTCGTGGCGGCGAGATTTCAAAGCCGTGGCGATCGGGCAGACGACTCTTGATGCGCTGCCAAAAGAGTGTGAAGCTTTTATGGCTGAAAGCACAGATATTAGTGCGTGTGTTGATAAAGGATTGCAGCTATGATTTATAAAAATATTACCGTAGCGGATAAAAAAGGCAGTTACGTCAGCGATGTTTTGGTAGAAGATGGCATGATAGCCAAAATCGGTTCCGGGCTCCAGGGCAGCCGCAGCGTGGACGCTTCGGGGCTGTATCTGCTGCCGTGGCTTGTGGATGTGGGTACCAATTTCAGCGACGGCAGTTTCAAGGGTGTCAACCGGGTGGCGCAAAAAGCGCTCAAAAGCGGCGTGGGCGCCATAGTCAACAGCAGCAAAACGATGCCGGTGATCAATAACGAAACAGCGTTGGAATCTTTGCAGCTTAAAAGCAGTCAGGAAGCGTGTGAATTTCTCTCGCTGGTTAACGCAAAAGCGGATGAGGGCTTGAGTGATATGGCCATCTTGCTCAACAAAGGCGGAGCGGCTATAGAGATTGACAGCGATTATGATCTCAATACGATCGCCAGAGCGTATGAATACGCTAAACTCAAAAACAAAACGATCGTGTGCAACGCCAACTCTGCTTCGCTGCAGGGCGGCGGAATAGTGGCTTCGGGCAAGATCGCCAATAAGCTGGGTATCGCCGGAGTCAGCACCCTGTGTGAAAGCGTAGAAGTGGTCAAAATTGCGCATATGGCCAAATATTACGGGGTCGATACGCTGTTTTTAAACCTCAGCAGTTCCGAGGGGATTGAGCAGTCGGGGCCGTGCCTGGTAAGTACCTCTATCCACCATCTCCTGCTTGATCAAAATGCCTGCCGCAGTTTTAATACAAAAGCTAAAATCTATCCGCCGCTCAGGGAGCGGTTAATCGGCCGTTTACACGATATCGATATGATCACGTCTATGCATGCCAAAACCTCCACGGCCAACAAGGAACTTTCTTTTGCGCAGGCGAGTTTCGGCGTGGACGTACTGGGTGAGTTTTTGGCGCTGTGTTATACCCACCTGGTCAAAAACGGCCCGCTGTCGATGCATGAACTGATGGTGAAGGTATCATACAACCAGGCTGCTTTTTTTGGTATTGATGTCGCTTTAGGGGAGGGCAGCCGCCGTTTTTGTCTTTTTGATCCCGAGCGCGCGTTTGTGGTTGATAACAGTGATTCACTGTATGAGGGCCAAAAACTGTGGGGGAAAGTTATCCCCGTACAGTCACAGAATTTTCAGGAGAATAAATGAAGAATATGTCTATTAAAGTCAAAGTGATTGCTTTGATTATCACATCCCTGCTGGTTGTGGGAATCGTGGCGACTTTTGTCGGAGTGTATGAGAGCAAAAAGGCGCTCATGGAAAAAAGTTTTGATTCTCTCACAACATCCCGGGATATCAAAAAAAGCCAGTTGCAAAATTTTATCGATAAAAAACTGGTTGACATTACAATGCGAACAGATGCTAAAAACACCAAAGAGTTGACGACCGCGCTGTATGAAGTCAAACAGCGCCTGGATGTGGGTGCAAACGAAGAGTTTCCGGTCCGGGACGAAGCGATACAAAACGTTTCAGCATATTATGATGATTTTTTCCGGGAGTTTATAGACGCGTACAATTATTACGATATCTTTGTCATCAGCCAAAGCGGACACGTTATGTACACCGCGACCAAAGAGAGTGATCTGGGGGCCAATCTCAGAAACGGGCCTTTGAAAAACAGCGGTTTGGCCAAAGCCTACAGACAGGCATTGCAGCAGTCTGAACCGGTGTTTGTCGATATGGCGCCCTATGCTCCCAGCCAGGATAAGCCGGCGATGTTTTTGGCAAAATCCTTTAACGCCGGAGAAAACAAAGCCGTACTGGCGCTGCAAATCAGCAATACCAGGATCAGTTCGATCATGAATTTTCGCCACGGTTACGGCCAGAGCCAGGAAGATTACATCGTCGGCAGCGACCATCTGATGCGAAGCGACAGTTATCTCAGCCCCAAGACCCACTCCGTCGCGGCCAGTTTTGCCGACCCTCAAAAGGGCAAAGTCGATACACGCGCCGTCTCACAGGCACTTGAGGGCCAAAGCGATATTGAGATTATTGATGATTACAACGGCAATAGAGTATTAAGCGCTTATGAACCCATCGATATCAACGGTGATTTTCAGTGGGCGATCGTTTCCGAGATCGATCTTGCCGAAGTGTTGCAGGTTCCCAACAAGCTGCGAAACGAAATTATAGCGATCGTGGCGGTACTGCTTGTTATTATCCTGGCTATTGCCATCTATCTGATCAACGGCGGTTTAATCAAGCCCATCGATGAGCTTAAAGAAGTGCTTTTGAGCATATCCAAAAATCATGACCTCAGCCAGAGAGTCGATACCGATTCCCCGCGTGAAATCCGGCTGATCGCATACGGGCTTAATGATTTTATCGCATCCTTGCAGGATTTGATCGCCAATACCAAGCAATCTTCATCGGAAAACGCTTCTATTTCACACGAACTTTCCACTACGGCCACACAGGTAGGCAATAATGTTGAAAAATCAGTCGATGTGATCAAGGAAGCCAGCGACAAATCAAACGCGATCAAGGACGAGATCGGCGGTTCGGTTACGGATGCGCAAAAAACCAAAGGGGAAGTGTTAGAAGCCAACACCAATCTCAACGAAGCCAGGGATGAGATTGTTACGCTTACGGGGGACGTGCGCGATTCGGCATCGCTTGAGGTGGAACTGGCCGATAAGATGAACTCCCTGTCCCAGCAGGCCGAAGATGTCAAATCGGTTCTTGACGTTATCAGCGATATTGCCGATCAAACCAATCTGCTGGCACTCAATGCCGCCATTGAGGCAGCTCGTGCAGGGGAACACGGCAGGGGCTTTGCCGTGGTTGCCGATGAGGTGCGAAAACTGGCTGAACGTACACAGAAATCACTGACGGAGATCAACTCCACCATCAGCGTCATCGTGCAATCCATCAGCGAAGCCAGCGGGCAGATGAATGAAAATTCCCGCCAAATTCAAAAGCTTGCCGATATCGCAAACAGTGTCGAAGAAAAGATCGATGCCACCGTCGGCATCGTCGACAACGCCGTACGGGCTACCGATAAAACCGTCGGCGATTTTGAGAAAACGGGCAGCGATATCGAAGCAGTCGTGGCCAGCGTCAAAGAGATCAATACCATCTCTTCCAACAACGCCAGAAGCGTTGAAGAGATCGCTTCGGCAGCCGATCACTTAAACTCAATGACCGATGAACTCAATACCAAGTTGGAGGTATTTAAAACTGAGTAAGATCATCGTAATAGGTGCGTCCACGGGAGGACCCAA
>CAYUAC010000154.1:0-3739 GCA_964442515.1 uncultured Campylobacterales bacterium
CAACGTGGATCAGTACATCAAAGGCCGCCACAATACCCTGGATGAAAAAACAAAAAAGATTGTGGACCGCATGGTAGACAGCGGCAAAATCCAGATGCATTTTAACAGTGACTTTTTTACTACCGGCGATTCCAAAACACCTGAAAACGCCGGGTTGTACTCAGCTCTTATCGGTTCGGTGATGACGCTTTTGGTCACAATGGCGTTTTCGGTGCCAATCGGGGTTATGAGCGCGATCTATTTAGAAGAATTTGCCCCGCGCAACAAGTTTGTTGATTTTCTTGATATCAATATCAACAACTTAGCCGCGATCCCGTCTATCCTGTACGGGCTGCTTGGTTTGGCCGTGTTTATCAATCTCTTTGGCGTGCCGCGTTCTTCTGCGCTGGTTGGCGGTATGACCCTTGGGCTGATGACGCTGCCTATTATCATCGTCAGTTCCAAAGCCGCACTCCGGTCGGTTCCCGCTTCTATCCGCCACGCGGGTCTTGCGGTGGGATTGACCAAGTGGCAGGTGATCAAAGACCACGTGCTGCCCGTAGCCAGTCCGGGGATTTTAACCGGGGCTATCATCGGTCTGGCCCAGGCAATCGGTGAAACCGCGCCTTTGATCATGGTGGGTATGATCGCGTTTATCCCCGATGCTCCAACAGCCGTGACCGATGCAGCGACGGTGCTTCCGGCACAAATCTATACCTGGGCAGGAATGCCTGAGGGCGGCTATATCAGTAAAACGGCCGCGGGGATTTTGGTCCTGCTTGCGGTGATGATATCGATGAACGCAATAGCAATTTATTTGCGAAACAAATTTCAGACAAAATGGTAAAATAAAGCAAAGGAAAATATTTATGCAAACAGTGGTGCAGACAAACAGACTCAATCTTTGGTACGGTGACAACCACGCGCTCCAAGATATTAATATCGATATGTACAAAAATAAAATTACCGCGCTGATCGGGCCTTCGGGGTGCGGTAAATCGACTTTCTTACGCGTGATCAACAGAATGAACGATCTGATCGATTCGGTCCGCATCGAAGGTGAAGTCAAGGTCGAGGGCAGCGACATCTACGCCAAAGGCGTGGATGTAGTTTCGGTGCGAAAAAAGATCGGAATGGTGTTTCAAAAACCCAACCCTTTTCCAAAAAGCATCTTTGAAAACGTCGCTTACGCTCCCAGAGTGCACGGAATGGTTAAGAAAAAAGAGGAAAGCGCACTGGTAGAAGATGCGCTTAAGGGTGCGGGGCTTTGGGATGAAGTCAAAGACAAGCTTGACGCGCCGGGCACCAGTCTCAGCGGCGGGCAGCAGCAGCGGCTGTGTATTGCCAGGGCGATCGCGGTGAAGCCGGAAGTGATCTTGATGGATGAACCCACAAGCGCGCTTGATCCCATCAGTACCGAAAAAATAGAAAGCCTCATGCTGGAACTGAAGAAAAACTACAGCATCATCACCGTTACGCACAATATGCAGCAGGCTTCAAGAATCGCCGATTATACGGCCTTTTTTCACCTTGGGGATCTGGTAGAGTACGACGAGACCGAAGCGATCTTTTTAAACCCCAAAATGAAAAAAACCGAAGATTATATTACTGGAAGGTATGGATAATGTTAGCAAACTACAGAAGCAAACTTGACGAGATAGAAAATTCGCTGATTAAGATGGTCAATCTGATCATTGAAGCCAACAAAGGGATGCTGGAAGATACCAAAAACAGGGATTTTTCTGATTTTGACCTGCACCAGGACAAGCTGAAGCTGATCGAAGAGTTGGCGTATAAAGTCGACAATACCGTCGTTTCCACACTGGCGCTGTTTTCTCCCGAAGCAAAGGACCTGCGTGAACTGGTGGCCATTTTAAAAATCACCAACGAACTCAGCCGGGCCAAATCCAATATCAAAAACTACAGCGCGGAGATGAAAGAGTATTTTCAAAAAGAGCTGTTTGAACAAAGTATCGTCGAGAAGATCATTTTGTTGCAGGAAAGTTCGATCAACAGTTATGATCTGGTCAGTACCATGATCGTATCCAACGACGAAGCGGTGTCACAAAAACTTTATGACGCGATTTTGGTTGAAGAAGACAAAGCCGATGAACTTTACGGTATTATTGAACAAAGCGTTATCAGTAGTATCTGCGACAATTCACAGGTATCGGTGGATAAAATCCGCTCACTCAAAACGATCCGCAAGCTTGAAAAAGCAAGCGACAGAACCGTGGGAATCGCGGATTTGATCATGTTTGCCCAGCGGGGCGGCGAACTTACACATTAAAAGCGGGAGCAGGCAGTGCAGCACAGTATTTTGATTGTTGAAGATGAAGAGGATATTTTAGAACTTATCGAGATGACTCTGCAGGGGCAGGGGTATGATACCATCGGTCTCAGTGATACGACGCTGGTAGAAAAACTGCTTGGCGAGGAGGATATCGACCTGATCCTGATGGATCGTAATCTGCCCGAAACCGACGGTGCGGACTTTATCCACATTATGCGCCAAAAGGGGCTCAATCAGCCCGTGATTTATGTTACGGCAAAAGACAGCGAAGCCGACCTGCTGGAGGGATTCACCAAAGGCGGCGACGATTATATCACCAAGCCTTTCTCCCTTGAAGAGCTCAAAGCCAGGGTCAAAGCGGTCCTTAAGCGCAGCAAAAAAGAGTTGAAGGTGATAAAGGTCAAAGATATCGTGTATAAAAGCAATACCAAAGAGTTTTTTGTCGCTGATGAACGGTTGAAACTAACCCATTTAGAACACGATCTGCTGCTGGAGTTTATGAAAAACCCGGGCGTGCTGCTTAGCCGCGAATACCTGCTGGAAAACGTGTGGAAAGATTCTTTTGACAAGCAGCTCAAAACGGTTAACGTCGCCATCAAGCGCCTCAAAGAAAAAATCGATCCCGGCGGTGAAAGAAAGTATATCCGCTCAGTGCGGGGCGAGGGGTATATCTTTTGTTAAAACTTGACCAGCTTTTTATCAGAAATTTTGTATTTGTCATTATTTTTATTCTCGCCGCTTCGGGAGTGGCGACCTATTTCTGGTTTAAAGATATTTATCTGGATCAGGTAAGAAAGAACCTTTCCCAAAATATCGACAGCGTGGCTTTGAGTCTGCAGTCGATGCAAGATATCGACGCCTACGTCGACGCTTTTAAAGAAAAAACCGGTATCCGTATCACCTTTATCGCCATTTCGGGCAAAGTGCTGGCTGAAAGCGACAAGGATAAAGCCACGATGGAAAACCACGCATACAGGGATGAGATTTTGCAGCTGCAAAACGCAGCGGTGGGTACCAGTATCCGCCGTTCGGATACGACGCACAAAGATCATCTTTATGTGGCAAAAGAGGTTGCTATCGGTGATAAGAGGCTGTATCTGCGCATGGCCGAGGATATCGAAAAGATTTACGAACAGTTTGTCATGCTTTCCACGCAGATTCTGGCGATCTTTTTTATCTCCCTGTTTTTAGCCGTACTGCTTGCGCTGCGTATCAATAAGCGCTTAAAGGAAGAAACCGACAACGTCCTGGATATACTGCACATGCTTTTGGATAAAAAAGTCTTCGAGGTGAAAAACTACGGACGTTTATATGAGTTTAATAAGATCACCAAACTTTTAAACGTGGTCGGCAGCAAACTCAAACACCGCCAAAACCTCAAAACCAAACAAAACGCCAGACTCAAACTGGCAAACAAGCAAAAAGATGAAATCCTTTCAGCCCTCAGTCACGAGTTTAAAAACCCTA
>CAYUAC010000155.1:0-3693 GCA_964442515.1 uncultured Campylobacterales bacterium
ACCTGGTTCTAAGATTACGCCGTTTCTTTGCGTCCAGAAATCAGGCAGCGTGTGCTGCAGCTCAATATCGGTCGCTTTGGGATACGCCGCCGTGTGGCAAAATGACTGCAGTACAAAGTCCGCTCCGAAATTCAGCGCCGCCAGCTCTTTGATCTCGTCTCTGGTCATCGGACCGGTCGTATCCTGTGAACCGACCGTAGTTGTAACGGGTTCACAATACATTCCCGGACGCACGCCTTCCATGCCGCACGCCTGGCCGACCATTTTCTGGGCAAGCGTATACCCTTTGCCGCTGTCTTCTGGCTGGATCGGTTTTTCAAAGATATCTTTTTCCGGCTCCATACCAAGGGCTTCTCTGGATTTTGCCGTCAGATTACGCCCGATGATAAGGGGGATTCTGCCGCCTGCTCTGACCTCATCGGTCAGCGTGTTTGGCTCCAGATCAAACTCCGTTACGACTTTGCCTTCTTTTTCAATCTTGCCTTCATAAGGCTTAACCGTAATGACGTCGCCTGTTTCAAGGTTGTCCACATCTGCCTGGATAGGCAGCGCACCGCTGTCTTCGGAAGTGTTGAAAAAGATCGGAGCAATCGTAGAACCGATAACCACGCCGCCTGTTTTTTTGTTGGGAACGCCGGGAATCGCTCGCCCCATATGCCACTGTACGGAGTTGATACCTGATTTTCTGGAACTGCCCGTACCCACAACGTCACCGACGTATGCTACGGGGTGGCCTTTTTCTTTGAGTTTTTTGATCGTATCGATAGGGTTATCCATCTTTGATTGCAGCATAGAGTTTGCGTGCAATGGGATGTCACTTCTGGTAAAGGCTTCGCTTGCGGGGGAAAGGTCATCGGTGTTGGTCTCGCCCGGTACTTTAAATACGGTAACGGTAATCTCTTCTTCCAGCTTGGGTTTGTTTTTAAACCACTCGGCGTTAGCCCAGGATTCGATCACTGATTTTGCGTGCTTATTGCCCGCATCCATGAGCTCTTTTACGTCATTGAAGCTGTCATACACCAGCAGCGTGTTTTTGAGCTCATGAGCCGCCTCAGCTGCAACATCATCAACTTTAAGCGCCTCAACAAGCGGCCCGACGTTGTAACCCCCAAGCATCGTGCCAAGGATTTTGATCGCTTCATTTTTATCTAAAAGAGACGTAGCCGTTTTGCCTTGGATCAGATCGTTTAAAAACGCCGCTTTGACATACGCCGCGTCATCTACGCCGGGACTGATATGATTTTTGAACAGATCAAGCAGATACTCGCCCTCTTTTGGATTGTCTTCTTTCATCAGCTCGATCAAATCCGCCGTTTGCTTCGGAGTAAGGGGAAGCGGAGGTACGCCGAGTTTGGCTCGTTCTTCGGTGTGTTGTTTATATTCTGTTACTAAACTCATCATATTCCTTTGTTGTTATTATTTTTTCTAGTGGTATTGTAACAAATATTTTATGCTGTTTGCTATATTGTAACAATTAGTAACATGAATTTTATATCATATGTAACTTTTTGTTACAAACAGGGACACTGCCGGCAAAAAATGCGGCAAATTGAAACAATTGTATCAAATAAAAATAAAAAGTGGATGGTTTCGGCCCCCGCAAAGGGGCCAGGAGAGAGAAAGCTTGTATCGGTAAAGGTTACACAGCAGCTTTTGCCGCGTCTAGTGCCTCATCGTAGTTTGGTTCTTCCGTGATTTCGGGAACGACTTGCTTATACGTTACCTTGCCGTTTTTGTCAACGACAAAGATCGCTCTTCCTGTGACGCCCGCAAGCGGTCCGTCAGCCAAAAGTACGCCGTATGCGTTGGCAAAATCTTTGTTTCTAAAATCACTCGCAACTGTCAGATTTTCAATGCCCTCGGCACTGCAGAATCTGCCGCCCGCAAATGGCAGGTCCATAGAAACAACCGTTGTTTTTACGCCGTCAATTGAAGCGGCTTTTTCGTTAAACGCTCTTGTTTCCGCTGCACATACGGGTGTGTCCAGTGAAGGAACTACAACGATCAGCTGCGTTTGATCCTGCGCGCCGCCTACTTCAACGTCACCCAGACCGTCGCTGTTTACGACCGTGACTTTCGGTGCCTGATCCCCTACGTTTACCTCGTTGCCTGTCAGATTTACTTCATTACCTTTAAGTGTTACAGTTGCCATTTATATCCCTTTTCTTGTGACATTTTCTTCATGAACGAATTGCCGTTTGTATACCAACAGTATTGTAACGGTACAGCCATTGTATTGTATTTAAGATAAATTTACTCTTAAATGCTTTCGTATTTATATATTATCTCTTTGGCGTTACCAAAATCAACAATCTCACCCTCTTCCAGCAGATAGACTTTATCGACCTTTTCCACCGTAGAGAGGCGGTGGGCGATGACGATGACGGTCTTGTCCTGCAGATACTGCTGCAGATACTCATACAGTCTGGATTCGGTATGGATATCCAGCGCGGAAGTGGACTCATCCAAAATAATAACCTTGGCTTCGCTGACGATCATTCGCGCGATAGCCACCCGCTGGCGCTGACCGCCGCTTAGCTTGATGCCGTCTTTGCCCACCAGCGTATCCAAGCCGTGTTCCAGCCCCGCAATCACCTCTTTTATCTGCGCTATTTGCAGCGCTTGTTCCATGAGCTCGTCGCTGACATCCTTGCCAAGGGTGATGTTAAATCCGATGGTATCGTTAAACAGCTTGGGGTTTTGCAACACGATGTGCACATTTGCCCGCACGCTTTCATACCCGATATCGTGCACATCCACGCCGTTATAAAACAGTACGCCTTTTTGGGTGGGGTAAAAGCCTACCAAAATACTGGCCAGCGTGGTTTTGCCGCTGCCGCTTGCGCCGATGATAGCAACCTTTTGCTTTGGCTTGACGGTAAAGTCCACATGGCGCAAACTTTTCTTGCCCGGCACGTAGCTAAAATCAAGCCCCTTTGTCTCTATCATCGCCCCCTCATCCGTGGCAAAGGGATCGCTTTTTTGTTTGTGCGCGGGTTCTGGCTGCATGGCAAACAGCTCATTAATGCGCTCGCATGCCGCGCCCGCGTTGTGATACGCGTACTGGATGGAAAGGATGTTTTGAATGGGCGGCATCATAAACCACAGGTAGCCAAAGATAGCAAGCATCAGCCCCACCGTCAAATCCGAATACGCCACGGCCAGGATGCTGACGGCGCGAAACAGTTCGTACCCGCTTAAAAACAGCAGCTGCGAAAACCGCTCGGCCAGATCGCTTTTGAACCCAAACATCACCGCGTTTTGTTTGATCGCTTTGGCATCGCCGCGTACGCCTTTGAAAAAGTAGCGTTCTTTGTTGGATGCTTTGATCTGGACAAACAGGTCCAGCGTTTCGCCGAGGCTGGCTTGAAAGACTTCGGTTGCTTTGTTCTCCCTGGCTTTAAGCTTTGCTACGTTTCTGGCCAGACGTCTGGTGAAATAGATCACGGCGGGATTGAGCACCATGATAAAAATCGCCAGCTGCCAGTGGATCCAAAGCAGCACGCCCCCGATGCCCAGAATGGTCAGTACCGAAATGATAAACTTGCTGACAGTGGAGCTGATAAACTCATCGATGGTATCGATATCAACCACCAGCTTGCTGACCAGGCCGCCGCTTTTGCTCAACTCGTACTCTTTGATGGAAAGGCTTTGCAGATGCTGCAGAGCTTGCAGACGCAGCTTGTAGGTGAC
>CAYUAC010000156.1:0-3631 GCA_964442515.1 uncultured Campylobacterales bacterium
GGTTCAGGCTCTGGCTTCGGTGCGGGCTTCGTTTCTTTTGGAGGCTGCTTGGGTGCAGCACTCTGATACGCCTGCATATTGATTTTTTGTACTTTTTTTGCCTGTACGCTTTTTTTCTCCATCCCGCTGCTAAAAAACATAGCGCCAAACAGACTGCTGTAGATAAACGCCGCTATCAAAAAAGATTGAAAATATCTATTCATTTTCAGAAAGCACCCCTACATCTTCAAAACCTTTTTGCTTGAGCGCGTCAAGAACAAAAACAAAGGTTTCAAAACGGCTGTCTTTGTCGGAGTTGATGATCACCGGCGTTGTTTTATCCGTTTTTGCAAGCAAAGAAAGAAGCTGCTTTTTGCTTACGGGGTCCTCTTTAACAAAATAGCGCCCCTGCTTTTTAATCGTAATGACCAGATCATTTTTTTGTACCTCTTTTGTCTGCGAAGAGGCTTCGGGCAGCTGCACGGGGATAACGCCTTTGGCCACAAAGGTAGCGGTAGTCAGCACGATCACCAGCAATACCAGCATGATGTCAATAAAGGGAATAACATTGATCTGGTTAAATTTCTTAACCCGCATTGATATCCCATCTTGCCAGTATGACGTCAATTTTTCTGCCCAGATGGTTTGTGAAAATAATTGCCGGGATCGCCACCAAGAGGCCAAGCGCCGTTGCTTTAAGCGCAAGTGCAAGAGAACTCATGATAGAGTTTACATCCATGCCGCCGCTTTGGCCCATCGTGTAAAACGTAAGCATTATCCCAAATACCGTGCCCAAAAGCCCTACATACGGAGCGTTGGAGCCGCATGTGGATATGATATCGACATGGCTTGTCAGTGAAAGTTCTAATTCCGTTTTGTTTTTATACGAATTAATATCAACTTTTTTATAAAACAGCAGCCGCTCAATCCAAAACCACAGGCTTAAAAACCCCATAAAAGCCAAAACGCCCATGACAAAATACTCTCCGTACACTTTGAGCAGTTCTACTTCCATACGCACCTCTTTTTGCCGGGATTATGACACACCAGTGTTAAATAATCGTTAATTAACTCGCGTTTTCAAAAGCATACGAATCCACTGCTATTATGGCCGCGCCGTAGCTTGTCGTAATCTGCGGATATTTTGGAATAAAAATCTTTTTGCTCAATTCATTTTCTATAGCCTTAACCAGGCCCTCATTGAGTGCCGGTCCGCCGTCAAAGTAGATACCCTCTTTTATGCCTGCTCTTTTTACCAGCTTTACGATTCTTTTGGCGATGGAGTAATGCACGCCGCAGACAATATCGGGCACGCTGTGTTCATTGCCAAGCAGGCCTATGATTTCACTTTCGGCAAAGACCGCGCAGGTGGAGTTGATGCTAAGGGGTGTCCCCGTTGACTGAAAGTGATGTTTGCCAAGTTCATCCACGCCGATCTCAAGATTCATCGCGCACGCATCCAAAAACTTGCCCGTTCCCGCCGCGCACCTGTCATTCATGGCAAAATTAACCACATGACCTTCCTCATCAAGTGAGATCGCTTTGCTGTCCTGACCGCCGATGTTGATGATCGTGTTGATAACACCGTGTTCATGTGCTGCTGCCCTTGCGCCTATTGCGTTTGCGGTAATCTCGCTGATCTTTTCATCGGCTTCTTTAAAAATCTTGCGTCCGTAGCCCGTGGATACGGTATAAGCTATCTGTTCGTGTTTGATCTTGAGTTCATCCATCAATTCCTGAAGCGTTTGATGCGCGTATTTATAAAACATCGTCCCGCTCGCGCTGATCCTGTGTCCGAGAAGCTGTTTATTCTCATCAACGATTGAAATCTTGATTGCCGTTGAACCTATATCTATTCCCGCAAAATATTTCATGCTTTTTTCCTTTTTTTCATCTTCAGTGATTCGACAAACGCTTCGACTCTGGTGCTTAGCTGCCCGGCCTGACTGGGGCTGTAATCGCTTTCCAGATAGAGTATCGGAATTCCTTCTTTCTCCATTGCATTCAAAACGCTTCTTTGTTCTAACTCATACACGCTGCACCCGGCAAAGGCTTGATAGATAACGCCATCGGCACCGTAGGTTTTATACAGATCGATTATGCGCCTGATGCGGTCGTTGTTTTTGGTAAAGATCGGGCACGTACACGCTTTGAGGTACTTATCGGCTAACGAATCGAGCATATCGCCCACAAACCACTCATCAACAGCAACCATATCGTTAAACATTCTGTTGGAACTGCACGTCTCATCCGCAACGATTATCGCGTCGCTTTGTTCTATAAGCATCGGGATTTTGAAGTTGGGAAAAATGGGCGGTGATCCCGTATAAACAATGCGCGGACTCACCTTGGCCGCTACTGAGATGCCCTCTTGTTCTCTTGTTTTGAGTTCATCAAGGACTTTTTGTGTTTTTGCAATCCAGTCATCAAGCTTGTCAAAGAAAAACGCGTTGGTGATAAAAAACATATCGTTGCCGCTGATGGCGACGTTTGCATCTTTTCTGTACTCACACAGTTTGTGATACAATGACTGGGCATAGCCGATTTTAGCTATGGCACTTTTTAACTTTTTCCTTGATAATTTTTTCCCTCTTTTGCGCCTTAAATCAACGGTAAACTCTTTAATGCTATGCCGAAAATACTCTCTTGAAATTTCGCTTTCTTTCATGCGGGGAAAATCCACGTCAACAACCTCATAGCCAAAACTCTCAATGGTACTTCCGGCTTTTGTTTTTTGATCGCAGGTGGTGGGTGAATAGATAAAATCAGGCTTGTCGCTGAAATTACCGCTGACAAAGTGCCCGACCGTTGCCTTCACCAGCGGACACGCTTTTTGGGGCAGCATATCGCTTCCTATGTCATCGTCGGTATAAAAACCGTTGCACAGACGAATAGGTACCGCATCAAGGGCGTAAATGATTTCACCGGGAATCTGGATACACATCGTACCCACTTTTGTAGCCTCATCATGCAAAGACTTTTGGTTGCAATACACCTCTTCATAGAGGTTATAAAACGCCTCCATTGAAGCAATAGGGTTTTTAAACTCCTCTTTCATCATATTGATCACGCTGATTGCTTCCATCGCCTTGTGGCGGTTTTGCTTTTGTTTTGGTGATTCTATTTCATGATTCATCTGCTTCCTTTATCCCCATTCTTTTAGCAAATCCCTCTTTGGTCGAGCTAAACGCTTTGTAATTGACGATATCAAAGTGCAAAGCGCCGTCTTCGGGACACGCCGCAACACATTTTAAGCACATGATACAGTCATCTTGTAAGATATTTTTGCTTTCAACATCATCTGCAATCTCTTTGATCTGCATATCACACACCGCGTAACAATCCCCGCACTTGGTGCATTTGCCGCCGTCTTTGCTAAGCCCGACGATGGCAAACTTTGAAAAGATATAGTGCAGCGCGCTCATCGGGCAAAAAAAGCAGAAAAAGCGCTTTTTTACAAAGCTGCCTACAAAAAATAAAGCGCTCAAGATAATGCCAAGAGCGGTCAGGACCATAGCCGTTTTGGAAGAAAAATCGATAGCAAACTGCGAAAAATCGCCGCTAAAGATCGGTGTAATGATGCGGGCGGGACAGATTTTGCAAAATGCCGCCGACCACTCGCTGCCAAGCAGCCCCACTCCCATTAAAAGCG
>CAYUAC010000157.1:0-3595 GCA_964442515.1 uncultured Campylobacterales bacterium
GCCCGAATTTATCCAAAAAAACCTCGGAGGCGATCTGACCAATACCGTTATTATCGTCGCAACCAGCGACGACAGCCCGCTGATGCGCAAGTACGGGGCATTCAGCGCGATGAGTGTTGCCGAGTATTTTAAAGACCAGCGCAGGGACGTGCTGTTTATGATGGACAGCGTTACCCGCTTTGCCATGGCCCAGCGCGAAATCGGTCTGGCCCTTGGCGAGCCGCCCACCTCCAAAGGGTATCCGCCCTCGGTACTGACGATTCTGCCCCAGTTGATGGAACGCGCTGGCAAGGAACAAAACGGCGGATCGATCACGGCTTTTTTTACGGTGCTGGTCGAAGGCGATGATATGAGTGATCCCATCGCCGATCAGAGCCGCTCGATTTTGGACGGGCATATCGTGCTCAGCCGCGAACTGACCGATTTTGGCATCTACCCTCCGGTACAGATTATGAATAGTGCCTCAAGGGTGATGAACGATATCATCACGCCTCAGCACATGCAGGCGGTAGCGCGCTATAAGCGGATGTATGCGCTGCTCAAAGAAAACGAAATGCTGCTTCGCATCGGGGCGTACAAAAAGGGAACAGATCCGGCTATCGATGAAGCGGTGGCCAAAAAAGAGACGATTGAGAACTTTTTAAAACAGGATGTGGGACAACTCAAGAGTTTTAATGAAATCGTGCAGGAGCTGCAGGCTATTTAATAGAAATTTAAGCTAAAAGGGTATAAGATACAAACAGGACTAAAATACTCTTAATTGATTTTACACCAAAAACGCTAAAGGAAGTGCAACTATGAAAGTGTATTTAGACAACAACGCAACGACCAAGGTTGATGAGCAGGTTTTTGAAAAGATGAAGCCCTATTTCTGTGAAGTGTACGGCAATCCCAATTCGCTGCACAGCTTTGGCGGCGATACGCACCAGATGATGGCTGAGGCGCTGGATGCTTTGTATAACGGTATCGGCGCCCGTGACGAAGATGATATCGTTATCACTTCAGGAGCCACAGAGAGTAACAACTGGGTGCTGCAGTCAGTCTGGATCGATCGTATCCTAAACGGCGACAAGCGCCATATCATCACCACCGAGGTGGAACACCCCGCCATCACGGCTACCTGTAAATTCCTGGAAGATCAGGGCGTGGAGGTGACCTATATCAACGTCAATGAAAAGGGCAATATAAAAGCGCACGACGTTAAAGACGCAATCCGTGAGGATACCGCGCTTGTCAGCGTGATGTGGGCCAATAATGAAACGGGCAAACTTTTTCCTATCCACGAGATCGGCAAAATCTGCCGCGACGCGGGCGTGCTGTTTCACTCAGATGCGACCCAGGCTATCGGCAAGGTCAGAGTTGATGTGCATGATGCGAATCTGGATCTGATCTCGTTTTCGGCGCACAAATTCCACGGGCCAAAAGGCGTGGGCGGTCTGTACATCAAAGAAGGCGTGCATATCAGTCCGCTGTTTCACGGCGGCGATCAGATGGGCGGCCACAGAGCCGGTACGGTGGATGTGCCCTCAATGATCGGTATGGGCGAAGCGATGCGTCTGGCTACCAGCCCGGGAGCGATGGCGCACGAACGAGAGTTTGTCGGCGCGCTTCGGGATAAGCTTGAAGATGCGATACTGGAAATGGACGATACCATCGTCATCGGCGGCAAAGAGGACCGCACGCCAAATACGAGCCTCATCAGTATCCGGGGCGTCGAAGGTGAAGCGATGCTGTGGGATTTGAACCAAAACGGTATCGGCGCCAGTACGGGCAGCGCCTGTGCCAGCGAGGATTTAGAAGCCAACCCGGTGATGAGCGCCTTTGGCAGAGACAGTGAACTGGCTCACACGGGGATCCGGTTTTCACTCAGCCGCTTTACCACCAGCGAAGAGATCGATTACGCGATCGAAAAGGTTCTTGGCGCGATCAAGCGGCTGCGGGGGATTTCGAGTTCCTATTCATACGCCCCCAAGGGCCACTGCAGCCAACTGTAACAACAAATAATTTTTAGGAGTAAATCATGGCAAAAAGCGATTTGATATCAGGATCAATCTGGGATGAATACAGCGACGTAGTCGTCGATAGAATGAACAGCCCAAGACATATGGGCGAAATCACCGAAGAACAGGCCCAAAAGATGGGCGCGGAACTCATCGTGGCCGATTTCGGCGCTGAAAGCTGCGGGGACGCGGTACGGCTGTACTGGGCTATAGACCCAAAAACTGATAAGATACTGGAATCTAAGTTCAAATCTTTTGGGTGCGGCACCGCTATTGCCAGCAGCGACATCATGACAGAGCTGTGCGTGGGCAAAACGGTTGATGAAGCGGTCAAGATCACCAACATCGACGTGGAAAAAGCGATGCGTGACAACCCTGACACTCCCGCCGTACCTCCGCAAAAGATGCACTGTTCGGTTATGGCTTATGACGTGATCAAAAAAGCAGCCGGCCTGTACAAAGGCGTGGACGCTGAGAGCTTTGAACAGGAAACGATCGTGTGTGAATGCGCCCGTGTGACGCTTGAGACGATCAAGGAAGTGATCAAGATCAATGATCTTAAAACGGTTGAACAGATTACGGACTACACCAAAGCAGGTGCGTTTTGTAAATCCTGTATCGAACCCGGCGGCCACGAAGACCGTGACTACTACCTGGTCGATATCCTGAGAGATACCAGAGAAGAGATGGCAAAAGAACAGGTCAAAGAAGCCAGCGAAAGCAGCGACGTGGCTTTTGCGCAGATGACGCTTGTCCAAAAGCTTAAAGAGGTGGAAAAAGTCATCGATGACAATATCCGCCAAATGCTTGTGATGGACGGCGGCAACGTTGAAATCCTTGATATCAAGGAAAACGGCGGTCACATCGATATCTATATCAAGTATATGGGTGCCTGTGACGGATGTGCCAGTGCCAATACGGGTACGCTCTTTGCGATAGAAGACACCTTGAAACATAAGCTGGATGAAAACATCCGCGTTCTGCCTATCTAGATTAGACCCCTTTGAGCGGGGTTTAATCAAACTCAAAGTCTGAATTCATTATAATTTCACTCTCACAAATAGGGAGGTGTCCGAGCGGCCGAAGGAGCTCGCCTGGAACGCGAGTAGGTGTCAAAGCCTCGAGGGTTCGAATCCCTTCCTCCCTGCCATAGATTCCATGAACTCCTAAAACAGGGCCTTATAAGCTTTAAGTTTTCTCAAAAATAGTCACTGTGCCCAAAAAGTGACTACACTGTTTTTATTCTTTCATCATATGTCTCCACGTTATCTGGGTAGGTAAAGCCGATCCTGTAAAGCAGGTTATAGGTATGATATAATATAAAAAAGAGTTTAACGCCATTGTTCAATTTGTCGCCGAAGACAGTCCTATACGAGCATTGAGGTTCTTCGATGAAGTGATAGATACAGGAGCCGTACCAAATTATTCCAAGAAAATCGCTTTATTGATTATTCCTGGAATAAAATCAAAAATGAAATTTACAATATAATTTAATCTACTGATCTCTCATGTGCATTACCGGTTTTTAAAGGCTGCACGGGCAGACTTCTGACCGGGATCACGATGCACATAATCAAGACTATAAACACGTAAAG
>CAYUAC010000158.1:0-3585 GCA_964442515.1 uncultured Campylobacterales bacterium
CAATATCTACCATGGTTATCTCCTTTTTAAACTACAGGTATTATATCACAAATCTTCCATTCTAAGGGGGTAAAGATTTACTATTAACTCATAAAGGTTCAGGTGCTTTTTGAACTTTATGCTCTTTTGCTATGCACGAGGGTATGCCGTATCAGACATATCTGGCTCATATGATCCACAAGATTTCAACAGGGCAGATCAAGCTGGCGTAGAAAGCTTTGCTCATAATTATTTGGCCTTGACAAAAAGTCAAAAGTCGCATATAATTATCCTTGTGCAAAAGGATGATAATGAAAGAAGTGTTTAAAAGGCTCATCACAGACTTTATTGAAAGAGATATAAAAGAGATTATGCCAAGGGATTTGGATATCCCGCTTCAAAGCAAAAAAATAATTTCCCTGATTGGAGTAAGGCGAAGCGGCAAAAGCACTGTGTTGTTCGATTTTGCCAGAAAGCTCAGGCAGAAGGTTTCAAGAAAAAATATTATCTATATCAACTTCGAAGATGATCGGCTTTATCCTCTTGATCTTGCAAAACTTGATCTGCTGCTCGTAAGCTACTATGAACTTTTCCCACACAAAAAAGATGAAAAGATATATCTGTTTTTAGATGAAGTTCAGGTCGTGCAAAACTGGGAACTTTATGTACGAAGAATTTACGATAATGAAAATATTCAAATATATGTAACAGGTTCAAGTGCCAAGCTTTTATCCACAGAGATAGCTACAAGCCTCAGAGGCCGGACGATAAGCTATGAAATATTTCCTTTTTCTTTTAGGGAATACCTCAGGTATAAAAATATAGATATCAATCTATACTCTTCAAAATCCCTTGCATACATCAACAACGCGTTAGAACAGTACCTGTTTGACGGCGGTTTTGCGGAGACGATAGAAGAAGAAGCGTCCGTAAGCAGAAAGATTTTGAGTGACTATCTTGAACTGATTGTGTACAAAGATATTGTAGAAAGATACAACATCACCAACCACAGTTTACTTAAAACGCTCAACAAATATTGCTTTACAAATATTGCTACACTCATAAGTTTTACAAAACTCTATAATGAGTTCAAATCACAGGGGTTTAAGCTAAGTAAAGATACTGTTTTTAACTATATTTCTCATTTAGAAGATGCGTATACGCTTTTTAGCGTACCTATTTTCCGAAACTCCATTAAAGAGGAACAGCGCAATCCAAAAAAAATGTACGCTATCGACAACGGATTTAAAAAAATCTACGATTATGCGATCAGTGAGGATAGAAGCAAACTGTACGAGAACACCGTTTTTCTTCACTTGCGCCGGCAAACAAAAGAGATATATTATTATAAGCAAAAACAGGAAGTGGACTTTTATGCCAAACTTGAGGGCGGAGCCGTTTTGGTGAACGTTGCGTATGAGATGCGTGATGAGAAAACAAAACAAAGAGAAACAGGCGGCCTTTTGGAAGCAATGGAATACTTTGATATTCAATCTGCATATATTGTCACCAGGGAAATCGAAGAATCATTGGATATGAATAACAAAACCATCCACATAATACCTCTTTATAAATATTTATTAACATAAGCAGGGTCAAAATTCAGATAACGGTTTCTTAGACTAACTTCTTTACCGCCAAGGCACACAAACTCAGTCCAAACGCTCCCGTTACTCCCATAAAGCTGCCAAAACGGCCGTTGCAGTTTTCCGTGGAATATACGGTGGTGAAATCCCCCCTGAATCCGCTTTTTTTCAACTCGTAGCGAAACTTTTTAGCCAGCGGGTCGTTGGTGGTGTGCCAAATGCTTGCGGTTTGGATGCAGGTGGGATCAAACTTGCGCGCACTGCCGGTAGAACTGATCAGCTTATCGCTGCAGGCGTGAGCCAGCGCTACCTTGGCGGCCATATCATCGATAGCGTCTATGACCAGGTCATATGCCCCAAAATCAAAGGCATCGATCCACTCTTGATCGATTGTTGCCACAACGGGCGTGATCCCGTGGCTTTTGGCAAAAGCGTTTGCTTTGTACTCTCCCAGTGCCTCGCTGCCAAGCTGGCGGTTTTGGTTGCTGCGTTCAAAGCGGTCCCGGTCCACTCCGGTGATATGGCCCGCGCCGCTTCTGCGTAAGCACTCTACGCACATGCCGCCCACGCCGCCAAGGCCAAGGACGAGGACGCGCGCCTCTTGCAGCGTGGCAAAATCGCTTTGCAGCAGCTGCTCTATTCGCTCGTATCGGCCCATTGCTCTAAACTCTCTATATCTTCGTGGCTGGTCAGATTCATCTGTACCGGACTGATGGAAACGTAGCCTTCCCTGATCGCTTCAAAATCACAGGTTTTATCCTCGCTTGGCACCCATTGCAGCGGATGCAGGCCGATCCAGTGGTATTCCAGACCCCGCGGGTTGTGGTGCGTGCTCAGGTCGTTGCCGTAGATGCGGTAGCCGGCTTTTGTGATCTTATAGCCGCTGAAATCTTTTGGCAAAAGCGGCGGAACGTTGACATTTAAAAATTTACGGTGCGGGATGGTTATATGCTCGTTTAAGACGCTTTGAACGATCTTGGCCGCTGCTTTCATCGCCAGTTTGTACCCGTGCATATGCAAATCTTCGCACTTGCTGTTACACACTTGCGAAATAGCTATGGATGGTACCTCGTGCAAAGCCGCTTCCATAGCCGCCGCCGCGGTACCGGAGTAGGTTATATCTTCACCCATATTTGCACCCTTGTTGATACCGCTGACGACCAGATCGGGCTTTTTTTCCAACAGCGAGTGCAAAGACAGATACACGCAGTCTGTGGGCGTGCCGTCATCGAGTTTGAAAAAATCATCATCTAAGCGGATAAAGCGCAGGGGGCGGTCCAGCGTGAGGCTGTGCGAACAGGCCGATTTATTCACCGTAGGGGCTACGGTTATGACTTTGCCAAAGGGTTTGAGCGCTTCGACAAGGGCTTTGAGGCCGTCGGATTCAAAGCCGTCGTCGTTGGTAACAAGGATTGTTTTCATATGCGGGGTCTTCTCCTGTAAACTTTTTGTTATAATAATATCAAAATTGACCAACATTTTGATGACAAGGATGCACAAGTGGATTTTCCCATAACTCCAGCAGGGTTGGAAAAGGTAAATAAAGAACTCAGTTACCTCAAAACCCATCAGCGCGGCAAGATGGCCGAAGAGATCGATGAAGCCAGAAGCCACGGCGATCTTAAAGAAAACGCCGAATACCACGCGGCCAAGGAAAAGCAGGCGCATATGGAAGCCCGTATCGCAGAACTTAGCGATATCGTGGGCAGGGCAAAAGTAATCGATCCTTCAAAGCTGGCCCATGAAAGAGTCAGCTTTGGTTCCACGGTAGAACTGACTGACGTAGACAGCGACGAGGAAAAAGAGTACACGATCGTAGGCGCTATTGAATCAGACGTGGACAGAGGGTATATTTCTCTTAACTCTCCTTTGGCAAAAGCGCTGCTTGGCAAAGAGCAAGGCGATGAGGTCAAAGCCAAACTCCCCGACGGGGATAAAACCTTTGAAATCGATGAGATAAAATACAAACCAATCGAGGTAAAACCGTATGAACATCAGGATTAAAAAATTAGACGCAGAT
>CAYUAC010000159.1:0-3484 GCA_964442515.1 uncultured Campylobacterales bacterium
TTGATATCGCAAAACATTTCAGGCGTGAGTGCGGCCAGGTATTTGGACGATCTTGATTCCACGCCCGCACCGTTCATATTCACTAACCGGCCCGTAACCAGGTTGATCGGAAACTCTTTTGACCAATCTTTCTGGTTTTGTTCAGACGCGTATCTCGTATCGACCCTGTAATGATCTTTTTGATCGGGAAACGATTCGTATTTATCAACCAGATCCTGTCTTGGCGTATGCAGCGGTTCTCTGTGTTTTGGAATCGGATCCAAAAAGGTCCATACTTTGGCTCTTGCCTTGGCGTTGCCGTATGGCGCGACCCCGGCTTGCATACATTTTTCAGCGATAATATTGGAGGTATCAACCTTCCAGTTGGCTCCAATCGCTTCTTTCTCAGCTGCTGTAAGCGTGATACCAAGCACCTCTTCGATGTTGTCCTTGGTGATTTCGGGATACCCTCCATCAACCTTGGAATCTTTCGGTGCCGATCCGCTTCCTGCCAACAGATCCTGTCCGTCGTGTTCTAAACCGAATCTGTTTCGAAAGCCCATACCGCCTTCACTGACTGAGCGGTTGATATTGTACAGCACGGGGCTTCCGCTGTGGCTTTCTGTCCAGCAGGGCCAGGGCAGTCCGTAATACTCGCCGTTCATCTTGCCATAGCCTTGCAATGTAACCTGATCAAACATATGCCAGTTTTCATTGTGCTTTTTCAAACGCTCTGCCGTCCAGCCCGTAAGGCCGATGGTTTTAATCGTTCTGGCAATTTCATCCGTCGCGTCTTCGGGCCATTTGTAATCGCTTTTGTTTTCCTTGACCTTCATGCCCGCGACAAACTGATCGTAAAAGCCAAGTCTCTTGGCAAGATCAAACATAATATCCTGATCGGCTTTTGCCTCATACATCGGTTTGACGACTTCATGTCTCCACTGCGCACTTCTGTTGGTCGCCGTTACGCTGCCGCTTGTTTCAAACTGCGTGGCAGCAGGCAGAATGTATACGTCATCCTGTTTATCGGTGATAACGGCCCCTTCATTGACAAAAGGATCGCAAAAGACGGCGATATCAAGGTTATCAAGTGCTTCTTTGACCTTTTTGGTCTGTGCTGTTGAGGTAATCCCGTTACCCATCACAAACAGACCCTTCAACCTTGTACCGGCATTGTGGATCTCATCTTCGCCTTCGTTTTCACCAAGAACGCCGGACCACCATCTGGCAAGGGTGAAACCTTTTTTACCCATCCATTCGGGGGATTTGAACCGGCCCTGAAGCCAATCAAAATCAACATCCCACATCTTGGCAAAATATCTCCATGAACCTTCGCTTAAACCGTAATATCCCGGCAGTGAGTGAGAGAGACAGCACATATCCGTAGCACCCTGAACGTTATCATGGCCTCTTAAAATATTGCATCCGCCGCCTTGAACACCCATGTTGCCAAGGGCAAGCTGTAAAATCGGAGCCATTCTCGTGTTGGATGAACCGATGGTATGCTGTGTTAAACCCATAGCCCATACAAGCGTTCCGGGAGTATTTGCCGCATAGAGTTTCGTAATTTGAATCAACGTATCAGCCGGTACTCCGGTGACATCTTCCACTCTTTGCGGTGTCCATTTTTTTGCTTCTTTTTTTACATCTTCCATACCATAAACCCGGTCATCGATGAAATTTTCATCATGCCAATTGTTTTGAAATATGAGATGCAGCATCCCGTACATAAAAGGAATATCCGTCCCCGGTCTGATGCCGGCGTAAATATCGGATTTTGCCGCTGTTTTGGTATATCTTGGATCAATAACGATAATCTTGGCGTTGTTTCGTTCCTTTGCTTTTAAAAAGTGCTGGAACCCAACCGGGTGATTAACTGCCGGATTGGCACCGAAAATGATGATCGCTTTTGAATTCTGGATATCGCCCAAGGAGTTTGTCATAGCTCCATAACCCCATGTATTCGCCACACCGGCGACTGTTGAGCTATGTCAAATTCTGGCTTGGTGATCGATATTATTGGTGCCAAACATCGCGGAAAATTTACGGAAATAATACGATTGTTCGGTATTGAATTTCGCTGAACCCAAAAACTGAACACTGTCGGGTCCGTCTTTTTCTCTGAGTTCGTTTAATTTATTCGCAATGCCTTCATAAGCTTCATCCCATGAAATTCTTTTCCATTTGCCGCCTTGTTTGACCATAGGGTGTTTTAACCGTACGTCACCTCTAACACTGTCAATAGCACTGGCGCCTTTACAGCAGTGTCCGCCCAGTGACACCGGGTGGTCTTGCGCAACTTCCTGTCGTACCCATACACCGTTTTGTACTTCTGCAATCACGCCGCATCCGACCGAACAAGCGGTACAGACTGACTTTACCTTCTTGGAACCGGGAAAAGGATTTTTCACCTCTTGCCGGGTTGCCTCTCTGGTAACGCCCGTGTTTGCATAAGCCGATGTCGCTCCAAGCGCACCCGCAGCAGCCGCCATTTTCATAAATGCGCGTCTGCCGATGTTTGCGCTTAGAGACTCATATGTTTTTACTGACATATACATCTCCTTATTGATTTGCCTTACAAGGCATTTTTGTAATAATCTTCCCACGCTTTTGTTTTCCTGTAGGTAAACTCTTTGTATTTTGATTTACCCACAACTACGCCGTTTGAAGCATCATTTGCCTCATCGCCGCCTGATGCCATAACCGCCGTGCCCGAAGCCAAAGCGGCTCCAGCGGTAACAACAGCAGCTTTTTTGGCAAAATCTCTTCTGCTTTGTTGCATGACCTGCTCCTTATAGATAACTAAGACGTTACAAACGTCCCTAAGTCTCAATGAAGTCAAAGAGACTTATCAAAACAAACCGGCATTTGTTTTGATAAAGCCCGCAGACTCCGACTGCCTTATAGCTTAATATTATCTTCTACATCATAAGCGATATCTACCGGGCAGGCTTCGTCTGCGCCCCCTTTTGGCCCCTTGGCTTTGAGCGCTTTGTTTCTGGCTCTGCGCTCTTTTTCTTCCTGGCTGATTTCAGGTTCTGTGGCTTTTTCCACCGGTTTTGGCTTAGCAGGCGCGATATCCAGATACAATCTTTCAAACTCCATAAACCCGTGCAGTAAAACGATCACATCTTTGTAAATATCAGCTGACTCGTGCTCAAAAACCGCCTGGCTGAAATCTTCGACAAATTCATTTAACACCTGTTCGATAATACAGTGGACGGTATTGCCGTACTCGTTTTTTCCCTCGGCGGTAAAATGCGTCAACTGCGCTAAAAGCGCGAAGATAAAAGCGATGCTGTCCTCATACTCGCTAAAGTGCTCTTCATTACGGCGGATGGGGGTCTTGGCTACAAACTGCAGCATCTGCACCCGTTTCTGGCCGCTTTCAATCCCCTCGTCATAAAATGACGCGGACGTGGGAATGGTCGTGGTCTGGGGGTTGTGGAAAATATCGTAAAACTCCTGCAGCAGGGTGACGTTGCTGTCATTATCGATCTTGTCC
>CAYUAC010000160.1:0-3421 GCA_964442515.1 uncultured Campylobacterales bacterium
AAATTGCCGAGATCGGCACGGGAAGCGGCGCGATCAGCACCTGTCTGGCCGCTCGCAACAAAGAGTTGCGTATAACCGCAACCGATATCAATACCAAAGCGCTGGAGGTTACCAAGCACAATCTGCAAAGCCACGGGGTCGCCGGTCAGGTCAAGCTTGTGCATACCTCCCTGCTTGATGGCATACAACAAGATTTTGAAATGATTATTTCAAATCCGCCCTATATCGCCGAAGGCTTTACGCTGCCAAAAAACGTCGCCCATGAACCCAAAGAAGCGCTTTTTAGCGGCAGTGCGGGGATGGACCTGCTGAAGCGTATCATTGCTGTCTTTGCCAAAAGCGATGCGGGGGTGCTGGCGTGTGAAATGGGACATGATCAAAAGCAGGCGGTACAGGAATGCCTCCAGGCAAACGGACTTGCAGCATATGAGTTTTACAAAGATTACGCCGGGCTGGACCGGGGGTTTTTTGCTTATAAGGAGTGAACAATGAAGAATGAAACAATCAAGAAAAATCTTACGATTGCTTATATCGCGCTGCTTTTTATCACGCTGGGAGCGGTACTGGCCGCGGGCGCCTTTGCCGCGCCGGTAGTGTTTAACGCCCAGGCCGTGCTGGGTAGCGGTGTACTGAGCCATTATCAGCAGGGGCTTATCATGACCGAAGTATTTTTGCGCTTAAACTGGCTGCTGCATCTTTGCGTGCTGGCCATTTTGCTGATGGAGTTGTACCGTTATAAAAGTTTTCAAAGAGATTTCTGGCTTTTGATCCCGGCGTTTGTGGCGGTGTTTTGCGCGCTTTTGTTTACGCAGTATTATACCCCCGATATCCTGGCTTTTCAGGCAAAGGGTCCCGAGGCTACGCAGACAGGCGCGTTTGAAGCGGTGCACAAAGGCAGTGAACTGGCTTTTAAACTCTTAGCCGCGGCCCTGGCGGTGCTTGGGGTGCGAAACGTGCAAAAGATTTGGTTATAATCTAATTGAACACAATCTAAAGGCGGGCAGAATGGAAACACAGGCAGGAACGATCGTAATCGCCATTGTCAGCGCGATTATTCTGGGATTTGGATACTGGGTGATTCATAAGATTACGAATTTATAAACATAAGGAATTTTTTTGAAGATCGGATTTATCGGTGATATCGTAGGCAAACCCGGACGGCTCATGCTGCGCGATCATTTAAGCGGCATAAAACAACAAGAAGGGCTTGATTTTGTTATTGCCAACGCGGAAAACGCAAGCCACGGCTTTGGCATCACGCCCAAAAACGCGCACGAACTCTTGGAATACGGTTGTGACCTGCTTACCGGGGGCAATCACAGCTGGGATAAAAAAGATATCATCGAACAGATGGATACGCTGCCCATCCTGCGGCCGCTGAATTATCCCGAGGCCAGCGCCGGAAGCGGATACAGTATTCACGAGATCGGGGGTAAGCAGGTAGCCGTGATCAACCTGATGGGCCATTTTACGATGCCCATGTGTGACAACCCCTTTGTCAAGATCGATCAAACCCTCAAAGCGTTGTCAGGACGGTGTGATCATATCCTTATTGATTTTCACGCCGAAGCCACGGCGGAAAAGCAGGCGCTTTTGTATATGCTCAAAAGCAGGGTGGACGCGATTTTTGGCACCCATACGCATGTGGGCACCGATGATTTGCAAATCACCGGTGATTGCGCGTATGTCAGCGATGTCGGGCTGACCGGATGCTGTGACAACGTGCTTGGCATGCAAAGCGAGGTGGCGCTCAAACGCTTTTTAAGCGGCTATTCGGGCCATTTTGACATTCCCAAAGAGTGCAGGGCGATTTTGCAGCTTCTTATTGCTAAGTTTGACGATAACGGTTGCAAAGAGGTCAAAAAGATTAAACTCTTTGATGACGGTTACAAAGTAGAAACAGAGGCGGTGCGGTTATGATAGAAAGCGGTTTTGCACTCTTGGGGCATCTGCATCAGATGGGCTGTGATGATTTTACCCACCCGTGGTGGTGGCCAAATGCGGGCAGTTTTGAAGTGATCGCCGGGGCGGTACTGACCCAAAACACCAAGTGGGCCAACGTGCAAAAAGCTCTGGATAATCTGCAGCGTGAAAATGCCCTGGATATGGAAACGATCGCTTCCATGCCGCGGCAAAACCTTGCCGCTCTGATCAGGCCAAGCGGCTTTTACAATACCAAAGCCAAATACCTGCAAACACTGTGTCAAAATATTTCCCAGGAGTTTGGCGATTTTACAAGCTTTTGCCAACAAGTCAGCCGTGAATGGCTGCTGTCGCAAAAGGGGCTGGGCGAAGAAAGCTGCGATGCGATCTTAAACTACGGCTGTTTTCGAGAAATCTTTGTGGTTGATCGCTACACCCACCGGCTGCTTCGCGCATGCGGAATGGAGTTTGATTACTACGGCGATATTCAAAGCTGGGTGATGGACACTATAGGCGGCTATGAAACGATCTATGGCGATATGGAACCTGCGCGCGTGTATGCGTACCTGCACGGTATGATCGTGGAATACGCCAAAGTCGATAAAAAATTTATTCGGATAAAGGAGCGTTTGTGACACTGTATGGCATCCCGACCTGCCAAAGCGTGAAAAAGGCAAAAAAGTTTTTACAAGACAGAGGAATAGAGCATTCGTTTGTGGATTTTAAAAAAACACCCGTAGGTTGTGAAACAATCGATGCGTGGCTAGCTCATGTGCCCGTGAAGCAGCTTTTTAACGCCAGGGGTATGAAATACCGCACGCTTGGGTTAAAGCAGTTGCAGCTGGATGATGCGGGCAAACGCGAATGGCTGTGCAAAGAAAACCTGCTCATTAAGCGCCCCGTCATCGAACATGAGGGCAAAGTCCTTGTCGGTTTTGATCCGCAGCTTTACAGCGAGATATTTGATGGTTAATATCGTCCTGGTCCATCCCCAGATCCCGCCAAATACGGGCAATATCGGCAGGCTTTGTGTTAATATCGGCGCGACGCTGCATCTGGTGCGCCCGCTTGGCTTTGATCTGAGCCAAAAGCAGCTCAGACGCGCGGGCCTTGATTACTGGGATAAGCTTGATTACAGGCTCTGGGATGATGTGGATTCACTGCTTGCAAGCGTGCCCGCGGAGGCTAACTGCTATTTTGCCACCACAAAAACTAAGCGCAACTATTTTGAACCGGCGTATCAAAAGGGGGATTATCTCTTTTTTGGCAGCGAAACGCAGGGACTTGATGCAGCGCTTTTGCGGCGCTATGAAAACAGCTGCGTGACCATTCCGATGACGAAGCAGGGCAGAAGCCTGAATCTGTCTGTCAGTGCCGGCATTATCGCTTATGAGGCGCTGCGCCAAAATTATCACCTGCTGTAACCGTAACGAAATAAAGAGAGATTAGACTTCTTGCGAAACCATAGGTTAGACATAGAGGGCAAAGAAAAGGTAAG
>CAYUAC010000161.1:0-3339 GCA_964442515.1 uncultured Campylobacterales bacterium
AAGAAATAGCTTTGCGCTTTGGGTTGGAGCAAAAAGATTTAGAAAAATACCCCAAAGATTTAAGCGGCGGAATGCGCCAAAGAGTAAGCTTTGCAAGAGCCCTTGTTTCCAGGCCGCATCTGCTTTTTTTGGATGAACCCTTTTCAGCCCTTGATATCGGCTTAAAAAAGGAGTTGCAAAACTTTTTGATCGATTATGTAGCAAAGGAGCAGTTAAGCATCCTCTTTATCACCCACGACGTCATGGAAGCGGTGAAACTTAGCGACAAGATACTGCTGCTTGATAAAGACCCGGGCAAGATAGTGGCGACATATACTATAGATACGCCCCAAACAAAAAGAGATGACACTTTCATCCACAACCAAACGATCGCCTTTTTGCAGGAAAAAAAGATTATACAAACCTTTGAACTGGAGTTACGATAATGGCAAATGCAACCAATCACTACAGTCACTACCCCGATGACACGGGTGTACCGGTCTATTTAGCCTACGGATTTCGTCCGATTTTATTGCTGCTTGCACCCTATATCGTGCTTTCTACGCTTTTGTGGGCATTGGTATACAGCGGGGTGATGAATCCTTTTGGACAGTATCTGCTGCACTGGCATATCTATGAGTTTTTATACGGCGTGGGTTTAGCGGGAATTTTAGCGTTTTTACTGACGGGACTGCCCGAACTGTTTAAAGGCGTCGTGCCTGTTATCGGCAAAAAGCTGCTTTTTTTTGTACTGCTTTGGATTGCAGGCAGGGTCAGCTTTTGGATGATAGGCATTTTACCGCTGTTTGTAGTCGGTCTTATCAATATCTCCTTGCTTATCGCAGCCATTGCGTGGGCGTTTAAACCCCTAGTGCTTGATCCCCTGCAGCGCCACGCGTCGCTTGGCTATACGCTTGCGGTATTGTTATTTTTACAAGTATGGTACTTTTTAGCTCTTAGCGGGGTTGTAAGCAGTGACGCTATGGCGATTTTATATCTTAGTCTTGGAACGTTTATGGTTTTAATCTTGCTGGCACTGCGGCGGGTGAATATGGAAGTCATCAATGAACTGCTTGAAAACAAAGATGCCGATGAATACTTTTTTGCCAAACCTTTTCACTATAACTTGGCTATATTTTGTATTATCTTCTATCTAATCGTTGAATTTTTCTGGCCACACAATCAGGTGCTTGGGTGGCTCAGTCTTGCTGCGGGCGCGGCGGTTTTGGGAGTGCTCAATGATTACAAGATGCAATTTACCTCAATCTTGTTTGAACCCTATACGCTGCTTTTAGCAACCGTGCCCGTTTTGATGAGCCTTGGATTTTTTGCTATGGGGGTTTCTATTTTATATTATGACGCAAACAACCTCAACCATTTTCGCCATATCTTAACAAGCGGTGCTTTTGGCGTAGCCTTTTATGCAGTGATGCATGTTATTACTTACGTGCACACCGGACGCGCGCTGGATTTTCCGTGGCATGCAAAAGTTGGGCTTTTGTGCATCTTTGCAGGAACGTTTTTACGCGTAAGCGTAGCGTTTTATCCACAAAGCGCCCATATTTTATACACAAGCAGCGCTCTTGTCTGGGCCGCTGGGTTTTTGTTGTATTTTGCCTTTTATTATACGTGGCTGCTGCAAAAAAGAGTTGACGGGATAAAGGGGTAGTGTTGTGATAACGGTCAATGCGGTTAAGCCGCAAAAGGAACCAGAACCGTTACGGATGATTCACGGTTTTCATGAAATAGCCATTGATGCTAAAGAACGCCGTTTGTGAAGAAGGTATTTAGTAATGATACCTACACTGGGCCACAACTATCAGATCACCGATTATTTTATAGACCAACCGGTGTTGGGACGTGATCCGTCTTGAAAAATAGCCGTGATAGTTTTCTTTGAGGCGTTCAGGCTTGCCAAGCCCGTTTGGATCGCCGGGGTTTCGTTGTATATCTTTTAAAAGCGCGTTGATACGCTTGTGGATTTTTTTATCAGTCTTGATCCAATGCTGATAATCTTCCCAACCCTTATCGGCAAATCCGATGATCATAAATCGATATCTTTTTTCTCAAACTCCAGATTTTCAATCTGCTCTACAGCTTCGTTTAGCCGGTCGCGGTTTTTTTTGGAAGAAAGCAGATACATCGTTTCTTTCATGGCACTGTACTCTTCATATGAGATCAAAACAGCGGATTTATCATCTTTTGTGGTAATGATATATTCATCAAAATCATCACATACTTTATTTATAATATTTCGCAGGTTGTTTCTTGCTCTTGAATAGACAACGGCTTGCATACAAATCCTTTAATGACAAGATATTGTCATATTATCGCAAAGTATGTAGGTTTGTCAAGAACGGTTGCAAAATGGACACACCCTGTCACAAACATTCCAGAGGCGTTTGTGACTTGTGTGAAGAATTAAATATTGGGGAAGTACTTTTCCAGCAGTTTTTCAGAAGATACGATGATATAATAATCAAACTTTTTATCTTCTTTGGCATCTGTTTGTTCACTGTCTTCTTTGTTTTTCTGCTGAGTACAGGCTTTTTCTTTGATCAGTTGCTCACTTGAAAGCTTAACCGAAGCGATCGGCTCCAAAGAAGCGATGATTTCATCTTTATTTTCCAAAAGGCCGTTTTTTATTTTTTCTGCCAAAGTTGCTTTTTTGCCTTTTTTGGCGTTTTTCAATGTTTCTAAATCCTCTTTGTTCATCTTGCCGTCGTTTTGACTAAAACGGTTTTGCTGTTATCGTCGATGATGACATTGTAACCGTCTTTTTGAAACTTGGACGTATTTGGCATACTGGCCTCTACACGGTGATTTTGAAGATTTCCAAGCTGCTTGTCTGAAAGTTCATGCCCTATTTTGTAACCGCCAAGACCTAAGTCCAGATTTTTGACTTGTTCCTGCAGCTGCCCTTTTGTAGCGGCAAACACAGAAGTAGCAATAAACAATGCTATCAATGCGAGTTTTTTCATATTTTACTGCTCCTTGTAAATTTTCCAAGCCCCGTAAAGGACTTGGAAATATGTTTCTACTGATCATATCTTTCCTGTTTGGCCTGTTCGATCATTTTCATCGTTTCAGGGTTGCCGCCTGTTTTGTACCATTCGTGTTCGGGACGGTCGATAATCTCATCGATCATTTTCTGGTATTTGTCTTTCATACCGCCCTCTTTGGCTATTTTGAGCACTTTTGGCAGGAACTTGTTGTAAAAATGGTTGCCCACTTCATACATACCGTGCCAGTGGGTATAATCAGGACCCATCATAGAAGCGCCCATTCTCGCGCGGCGTCCCTCATGGTGCCACAGTTCAAACCAGATATAGCCCAGCGAATCCTGGAACATTGAGTTTT
>CAYUAC010000162.1:0-3312 GCA_964442515.1 uncultured Campylobacterales bacterium
ACTTTCTGGGCAAAGATTACAAAGTGGTTGCAAGTAAGGGCCACATCAGAGACCTGCCCAAGACCTCCTTTGGCATCAAAATTGAAAAAGGGGAATTCATCCCCCAGTACCGGGTGCCAAAAGATTCTTCCGCCACCGTCAAAGAGCTCAAGGATTTGGCCAAAAAGGCCGAGGAGGTTTATATCGCAACGGATGAGGACCGTGAGGGGGAAGCCATCGGGTATCATATCGCCAGGGCTATCGGCAAAGACCCGACCAAGCTGCCCCGTATCGTTTTTCACGAGATCACCAAAACCGCGATATTGCACGCTATCCAAAACCCCAGACATATCGATATGGACAGCGTGGACGCGCAGCAGACCAGGCGACTGTTGGATCGCATCGTGGGGTATAAGCTTTCGCCGCTGCTTAGTTCCAAGATCCAAAAGGGCCTCAGCGCGGGGCGCGTGCAGTCTTCTACACTCAAGCTTGTGGTGGATAAAGAACGAGAAATCAAAGCGTTTGAGCCTCAGGAATACTGGAAGATCACGGGCCTGTTTGAAGGTGTGGAAGCGTTGATCCATAAATTTGATGGCAAAAAGCTTGACAAACTCGGCGTCAAAAACAAGGATCAGGCCACGGAGATTGAAAGCAGGCTCACCGGTGAAGCTTTTCATGTGGGCAAGATTACCAAAAAAGCCACCCAGACCAAGCAGCCTCCGCCGTTTATGACTTCTACGCTGCAACAAACCGCATCGAGCAAACTGGGCTTTAGCCCCAAAAAGACGATGGTACTGGCTCAAAAACTCTATGAAGGGCTGAAAACGGATGAGGGCAACAGCGGCCTGATTACCTATATGAGAACAGACAGTCTCAACCTTTCCAAAGAAGCGGTCATGGCCGCGCGCGAACATATCCAACAAGCTTACGGCGACAAATACCTGCCAAACAAACCGATCTTTTACAAATCCAAATCCCAGGGCGCTCAGGAAGCCCACGAAGCGATCCGCCCGGTGCGCGTAAACTTTACGCCCCAAAAGGCCAAAGGATATCTGGGCCGTGATGAAGCAAGGCTGTACGAACTGATCTATAACCGCTTTTTAGCCTGCCAAATGCCGCCTGCGAAATTTGAAAGCCAAAGTATCGAGTACACCAGCCAAAGCAGCGTGTTTAAAGCAAGCGGACGAAGGTTGATCTTTGACGGGTTTTACAAAGCAGCCGGTTACAGTGAAAAGGAAAACCTGCTGCCTGATCTGACCGAGGGCCAGAAAACAAACCTTGACAAGCTCACTGTCAAACAGCACTTTACCGAACCGCCGCCGAGATTTTCCGAAGCCAGTCTGGTCAAAAAGCTTGAGGAACTGGGTATCGGCCGTCCAAGTACCTACGCGCCGACTATTTCGATCCTGGAAGCCAGGCAGTACATCGAGATCGAAAAGAAAAAGATTCTGCCCACCAAGATCGCCTTTACCGTGATCGAACTGCTTGAAAAACATTTTGAAAGCATAGTCGATAGCAACTTCACCGCGGATATGGAACAGATCTTGGATAAAATCGCCGAGCAAAAAGCCAACTGGCAGCAGACACTGCAAGAGTTTTACGAACCATTTATGGACAAGATCGCTCTTGGCAAGCAAAATATCAAAAGCCAGAAAGTAGCCAAACCGCTGGGGCGCAACTGCCCCGAATGCGGCAGCGAACTGCTGCTTCGCAAAGGGCGGTTTGGCGAATTTGTGGCTTGCAGCGGTTTTCCCAAGTGCAAATACACCGAGGATATGAGCGGTGATAAGCCTCAGGAGGAAAAAAGCGACCAAAAGTGTGAAAAATGCGGCAGCGATATGGTGATAAAAAGCGGGCGCCGGGGCAAGTTTTTAGCCTGCAGCAATTACCCCGACTGTAAAAACACCCAGCCTCTGACCCCTCCTAAAAAGCTGGATGTTCCCTGTCCCAAATGCGGCGGCGACCTGATCGAGCGAAAGGGTAAAAGAGGCAAATTCTTTGGCTGCAGCAATTACCCCAAGTGCCGCTTCATCGCCAACCACGAACCCGTAGCCAAAGACTGCCCCAAATGCGACAGCAAGGTGATGCTCAAAAAAGAGCTCAAAAAAGGCACGGTGTATGAGTGCCCCCAGTGTAAGGAAAAGGTGGATGGCTAAGCTGTACGCGGGGATCATCAGTGAAGCGCATAAGCGCCCCGATCTGCACAGGCAGGCACTGGAACATTTTGCAAAGCTCGGCGTTGAGCATATCATTCATGCGGGTGATTTTTCACAGGAACAAAACGTCAAAGATTTAGACGCGCTCGGGCTGCCCTATACCGCCGTTTTTGGCAATAATGACGCCAAGTTAACGGCCCTTGGCGCACAATACAACATTTATCCCGAACCGCATTATTTCAAGCTCAAAGATACCACCTTTAAACTGATGCATCTGCCTTTTTACTTAACCGGCGATGTGCGCGTGGTGATTTCAGGTCATACGCACGAATTTTCCTGTGAAAAAAAAGGCCGTACGTTGTTTCTTAACCCGGGCGAAGTGTGTGCCAGAAACAAGCCAGTCAGCGAGTACGCTACACTTACCGTGCAAGAGGGTAGATACAAAGTAGTGCATTATTTTAAAGATATGCAGACAAAGAAGCTGCACACTAAAGAGTTTGAATATGAACAATAAATCCATTATGCTGTGCGCGATTAATAATATCCAAAGCGGCAGCTGTGATCAGGATTGCAAATTCTGCACCCAAAGCGTGCACAATAACGCTGACATTGAAAGCTATAAACTCAAAGACGCCAACCAGATTCTGCGTGATGCTAAAGCGGCCAAAGCAAACGGAGCCGTCGGGTTTTGTCTGGTGACTTCGGGTAAAGCGATGAGTGACAAACTCTGCGCATTTTTGTGTGATTTGGCACCCCGCATCAAAAAGCAGGTGGCTGATTTTAATCTGATCGGCTGCAACGGGCTGGCAAGTTTGCAGCAGCTTCGCGCGCTCAAAGAAAGCGGCTTTGACAGTTATAACCACAACCTTGAAACTTCAGAAGAGTTTTATAGTCAAATCTGCACCACCCATGACTGGCAGCAGCGCTATGAAACGTGCCAAAACGTCAAGCGTGCCGGCCTCAACCTCTGCTGCGGCGGCATTTTCGGTCTGGGTGAAAGCAGCGCGGACAGAGACGCGCTTATGGAAGCAATCGCGCAGCTTGATCCCAAAACGGTCCCGATCAACTTTTTCATGCCAAATTCGGGGTTGCCGCTGCATCCCAAACCAATCAGTGCCGCAGAAGCGCTGGAAGTGGTCAAGAAGCTGCGAACCAGACTCCCGGGTCAAAAGCTTAT
>CAYUAC010000163.1:0-3263 GCA_964442515.1 uncultured Campylobacterales bacterium
TCTTTCTCGATCGTACCGTCCAGATCATCGGCGCCAAATTCCTGGGCAACCGTGGCCAGGTTGATGGTGGAAGTCACCCAGTAGGCTTTGAGGTGAGCAACATTATCCAGCATGATACGGCTGATCGCCATCGTTTTTAAAATCTCTTGGCCGGTGAGGAAGTGTTTGACGTTGAGGTAATTGTTTTGCGCCTGATACACCAGCGGAATAAAGCAGTTAAACCCGCCTGTTTCATCCTGGACCCGGCGCAGCCGCAGCATATGGTCGATGCGGTCTTCTCTGCTTTCTACGTGGCCAAAAAGCATCGTGGCGTTGCTTTTTCTGCCCTTTTGGTGCCAAAGCTTGTGAATAGCCAGCCAGTTGTCGCTGCTGACCTTGCCCTTGCAGATATATTCTCTTACCCTCTCATCAAAGATTTCCGCGCCGCCTCCTGGCATGGAGTCCACGCCGCACTGGAGCATATCTTCGATCACGTCTTCATAGGTTTTATGATACTGCCTTGCCAAAAAATCTATCTCGGCGGCGGTGAGGGCTTTGATGTGGACCTTGGGCAGGGCTTTGCGTACCTGTTTGAAGGTGTCGATATACCAGTCATAGCCCGCGCTTGCGTTATGAGCCGAGACAATATGCAGCTCATCGGCTCCGCGCTTCACCGCTTCCTTGGCGGTGTCTACGATCTCATCGATACTCATCGTGTAGGGGTTGGGGTTTTTGCGCCCGGAACTAAAGGCGCAGAATTTGCATACGTCATCGCATTCGTTGGTGGGGTTGATGTGGCGGTTGACGTTAAAGTACGTCTTCTTGCCGTGAAGTTCCAGGCGCTTTTGGTTGGCCAGCTGCCCCAGGGTAAAAAGATCCATATCATAAAGTGCAAGCGCTTCATCAGCGCTGATGCGTTTATTGTTGCGTATTTTCTCGGTCAGTTCCATGCGTTATCGTCACTTTTTTTTTCGTGTATGCTATCACAAAAATCCTAAAAAGCCCTTTGGACAGGTTCTTAGCGATTTTAAAGCTAAATTGTTGTAAAATAATACAACTTATATCGGAGGTGCATATGGCAAAGCGGGTTTTGGTGAAATTTTCCGGTGAAGCGCTGGCAAACGAGGATGGACACGGTATCGATACCAACGTCTTAAAATATATCGCCGATGAGATCAGGCAGCTGGTCGAAGGCGGAATCGAAGTCGGCGTCGTTATCGGCGGGGGCAACATTATCCGTGGCGTCAATGCCGCAAAAGACGGTATTATCAAACGAACAAGCGGCGATTACATGGGGATGATGGCAACGGTGATCAACGCCGTTGCGATGCAGGAAGCTCTGGAATACGCCGGACTTGACGTGCGGGTGCAAAGTGCGATCAAGATGGAACAGATAGCGGAATCTTTCATCGTGCGAAGAGCCAAGCGCCATCTGGAAAAGGGGCGCGTCGTGATCTTCGCGGCGGGAACGGGTAATCCGTTTTTTACCACCGATACCGCCGGGACGCTTCGAGCCACAGAGATCGAGGCGGAGATGATCATCAAAGCCACCAAGGTTGACGGGGTATATGACAAAGACCCCAACAAACACGCTGATGCGAACAAAATCGCAACGCTTAGCTATGACGACGCGCTCAAAGACCATATCAAGGTTATGGACGACACATCCATAGCGCTGGCAAAAGACAACAACCTGCCCATCGTGGTGTGTGATATGTTTGCAAAAGGCAATCTGCTTCGCATCGTACAGGGCGACAGAGATAAATGCTCCATCGTAGAATAAACACATTTTTTAAAGGAAAATAATGAGATTAGAACAGTTAACGGCTGATGCTCTTGAAAGAGTAAAATACGACAAATACCTGCTTGCAGAAGCAGTCGCGCAGCGTTCCAAACAGATCGGCAACGGCGCCACGCCGTGTGTGGATATGGATCCCAAAAAATTCAAACACGCCGATATCGCTATTGCCGAGATCGCTGACGGATGTCTTGAGGTAAAACACACCACACCGTGAAAGAACTCCTGCAAAAGATCGTCGGTGTCGGCAGTATCGAATACGCCAAGACAATCTTAGACGAACACCTCAAATCCGAACGCATCGACAAAGCATACCGTTTTGCCATAAAAGCCCACGAGGGGCAGTACCGAAAAAGCGGGGAAGAGTATGTGATCCACCCCATCTTAGTCGCCTCCATCGTGGCTCGGCTGAGTATGGATGAAGATATGGTCATCGCCGCGCTTTTGCATGATGTGGTCGAAGATACGCCTTATGAGTTAGAAGATGTGCGAACCTTCGGCGACGGGGTGACGCTTTTGGTCGAGGGGCTTACCAAGATTGATGAAATCAGGGATAAAAAGCTGCTGCCCTCACACGTGGATGAAAAGCTGCTCTCTTCGGCGATGAGTTTTCGCAAGATGCTCATTACCAGTATCGAAGACGTGCGCGTACTGGTGATCAAACTGTGTGACAGGCTGCACAATATGCTCACCCTGGACGCGCTGCCCAAAAAAAAGCAGCGCCGCATCGCCGAGGAAACGCTGGTGGTATACGCGCCCATTGCGCACCGCCTGGGGATTTCGGTGCTTAAAAACCTGCTTGAGGATAAAAGTTTTTATTATATCTTCCCGGGTGAATACGCCAAGATTGACGCGTATCTGGATGACAATACCCAGGATTATACGATTTTGCTCAACGGCTTTATCGAAAAGCTGGAAAAGATACTGGTACAGTACGGGCTTAAGGATAAAAGCTTCAAGGTTTTTGGCCGGGTGAAGCACTACTACTCCATCTATCTCAAACAGCAGCGCAAAGGGATCAGTGTCGATGAGGTACTGGATCTTTTTGCCGTGCGTGTTATTACCGAAGATTCGATGGATTGCTATAAAGCGCTGGGTGCGATTCACCTGAATTTCAAACCCCTTATCGCGCGCTTTAAAGATTATATCTCCGCGCCAAAAGACAACGGGTACCAGACGATTCACACTTCGGTGTTTGACAATGAAAATATTTACGAAGTCCAGATTCGAAGCCAGGATATGCACCATACCGCAGAATTCGGCGTCGCGGCCCACTGGAAATACAAAGAGGGTACTTCGCAAAACATCAAGCTGGACTGGCTCAAAAACCTGCAGTATCAGCATGACAATGTCGAAGAGTTTTACGAACTGGCCAAAAACGATCTTTTCAGCAACGATGTGACCGTGCTGTCGCCAAACGGGGACCAGTATACGCTGCCCCGCGGCGCCGTGGCGCTGGATTTTGCCTATATGATCCACAGCGAAG
>CAYUAC010000164.1:0-3229 GCA_964442515.1 uncultured Campylobacterales bacterium
AGAATCATTGAGCAATACCTCATCTTCTAAAAGCAGTATTTTCATCCTTTTTCCTTTTTGGCTGATCCAAATCTGTATTCAAACACCGTCTGATCGTCTTGGCTTGCGGCATACACGGCTATATTGTTTTCATCGCAAATCTCTTTTACGATGCTTAATCCGATGCCATAGCCCCCTTTGACCCTGTCTTCACGGTAGTATTCATCAAAAATCTTTTCTAAGTCCTTTATTGTATCCGAACTATTTTGAAAGCGCAAAAAAGCCTGGGCGCCTTCTGAACGCAGACTGACGAAAACGCCGCTGTCGCTGTGGCTGTATTTGATGATATTGGAAAGATTATTATCGATAATGCGCTGCAACTTGGTTTCGTTGAAACAGTTACCTTGTTCTCAATATTGGTAACCAGGTGCAAGCTGTTGACATTGGCCAGCTCGCTAAAAAAGTTCAACCGCTGTTTTAAAAACTCTGAAAGATCGATGCGCTGCCTGGGGTACTGGATACGGTCTTTTTTGACCAGATAACTCAGATCATTAAAAAGATTGTGGATCAGCTTGGATGCCGATTCGATATTTTGCAGATTTTGGTTGGTTTCTCCCCGCATTTTCAGCAGGTCGATATTGGTCAAAATAATACTAAGGGGCGTATTGACTTCATGGATTGACTTTTTGATGAACTCATCCTGGGCTTCTACCAGACGCTGGAGCTTTTTGGTCTTTTCTTTGACCTTGTTTTCCAAGCTTTTATTCAGCTTTTTAAGATCGCTTTCTCGATCAAGAATTTCCGCGATCATCTCATTGGCGTTGCCCACGATCGCTTTGGATTCAGAGAAGTTAAACTTCTCCTCATCGATCCACTTGTGCTCTTTGGCAGCGGCTTTAAACTCGCTGATAAAGGTCGCAAACTCAAACTCCACCAGATAGGAGATGGTTCGGATAATGGCGTAGATGGTGATAAACATAAAAAGCGTCAACCCGCCGATACCGATTACATACCGCATCTTTTTGATGCGAAACTCCTCTTTTTTAGCTTCTACGATATCAATGGCGCTGCCTTTTCCCTCCTGAGCTGAAGCTTGCAGGTTTGCAATTTCGGTTTTATAGCTGCGGTATTCCTGATGTACGATCAAAAGCGCAAACGTCAGCAGAAGCAAGACGACCAGATAGAGACTGATCATGCCCACTTTTTTTATCGACAGGGATTGCAGATAGCGTTCTATCACGCATTATTTCCTGTAATGATCCGGAGAGGTTTTATAGGCAAGATAGCGCAAAAAAAACAGAAACAACAGCACTCCGCTAAAGACAAGGATTTGGAAATTGATCGCGGAGTTTAAAAACATATCAAAGGTAATATCTTTTTTTTGATTGATCTTGACAACGGTCACGATAAATTCGCGAAGCACCAGAATGATAAACGCGTCAATCAGGGGCGTCAATCGTACCCGCTGTTCGCGGATAAAACCGATAATGGCCCTGGTCACTTCCAGAAAGATAATGAAATAGAGCATATAAATAATAAACTCTACGACGTTGCCCATCGCTAAAGCGGTGATAAAAAGACCGGAAGCGAGGATAATTTCCCAGTAGAATTTATTTTTGACAAACTTTGGCAACTCTTTTGCTTCCAAGATAATCCTTTGTGCTTTTTTACAATTTTACCTTATTTCCCGCCTTTTGTACAACACGGCATTCCAGCAAAAGGGGTCGGACCCCATCTGATGAGAAAAGAAACAAACCCCAAAAGGGGTTTGGCGTCTCATTAATCCAGCAGCGGATACACACCGTTTTCATCATGGTGTTCTCTGCCGGTAAGCGGAGGATTGAATACGCATATAAGACGCATATCTTCCGTACCGCCGTAAAGGTAGTGTTCATCGTGGTTATCAAGCGAGTACATCACGCCGTCATGGATTTCGTGGACTTCACCGGTATCAAGATCTTCGATCTTGCCGTTGCCGGCGACGCAGTACACCGCTTCGAGGTGATTTTGGTAATGGATGTGGGTTTTAGTGCCCGCTTTAATGATCGTTTCATTAAAAGAAAACCCCATGCCGTCACTTTTAAGCAGCATTCTTCTGCTGATCCACTGGCCGCCTTCGGCTTTGACCTCTCGCTCGGTTCCGATGATATCTTTATCTACGTCAATTACTGTCAATGAGTCTCCTTTAAAATTCTTTTGAAATTTTTTCTTTTCTATCTTTGATGATTTCATCAAGGGCTGCTTCAAACCGGTTCAATCCTTCTCTGAGCGTATCCTCGTCGATAATAAGCGGCGGAAGGAATTTGGCTACCTGATCATCGCTGCCTGCCGTTTCGATAATAAGACCGTGTTCAAACGCTTTGGCTGAAATTTCTCCTGCAACCGAGTGATCATCTTTGATTTCAAAGCCGTATGCAAAGCCCCGGCCTCTGACTTCAATATCATACTCGTTTTCATATTTAGCCGCGATTTCGTTCAATCGTTCTCTGATAATATTTTCTTTATATTTGACTGATTTTGCAAACTCGTCATTTTGCCAATATTTCTCAATCGCCACCTTGGATGCGACAAATGCCAGGTTGTTACCTCGAAAGGTTCCCGTATGCTCACCGGGTTTCCACTGGTCGAGTTCGGGTTTAAACAGAAGCAGTGACATCGGAAGGCCGCCGCCGATTGATTTACTCATAGTAACCATATCGGGCTTAATGCCGGCAGCTTCAAAACTGAAAAACTCGCCGCTTCTGCCGTTGCCTACCTGAATGTCGTCAATGATCAATAAAATATCCCATTCCTGGCACAGTTCGGCCAGATCCTGCAGCCATTTGGTGCTTGCGACGTTGATACCGCCTTCACCCTGGATCGTTTCCACGATCACGGCTGCGGGGGTATCAACACCGCTGCTTGAATCTTCCAAAAATCTTCTGAAATAATCAACACTGTCAACATCCTTGCCCAAGAAACCGTCAAAGGGCATAAACGTCGCGTTGCAGCGGCTGATGTAGCTTTCATCTCTGTATTCGTTGTTGCCCGTTACCGCAAGCGCGCCCTGGCTGAGACCGTGGAAACCGTTGGTAAAAGATACGACGTTGCTTCGTCCCTTGACAAGTCTGGCAAGTTTCAGCGCCGTTTCAACAACGTTGGCACCGGTAGGGCCGGTAAACTGCAGCTTATAATCCAATCCTCTTGGTTCTAAAATATTGCCGACAAACGCTTCTAAAAACTCTTTTTTTGCCGTCGTTGCCATATCCAA
>CAYUAC010000165.1:0-3220 GCA_964442515.1 uncultured Campylobacterales bacterium
CTCCTCCTGTTGTTTTTGGGTTCCGGCCTGCCGCCCTTTCTGGTGCGTGCCTTTTTAGCGACAATCCCCCGCAATAACGAGGGCGGCTTGGTATGCTCCACAGGACCGGGCTGCGGCTGGAGGATGCGGGGGTGGTGGTGCATTAATCTTGGCTCTCTGATAAATAATCGTTTAATTGTTCTATCGCAGTATCGTCTTGTTTGCTTAATTCTGACTTCCGCAGCAGATGAAGGCTTTTTACAAACCGTTTTTCTGTTAACTTTTCATTTTTGCAATGCTTATAGTGTTTCTCAGCTTTTTCATTTAATGGTATTACTTGAAATGACCAGTCTTCAGGATTGTACCTGGCGATAAAACAAGGGAGTGGTCCGTTTTTATAGCCATTGGCAAGCGCCACCAATGCTTTGTAGGTAGCGTGGTTGGTATCAACAACCTGAGCGTTAATGTGTTTGTATTCCACCAATGCACTTGGCGCGCCGTGATTGTATTCCAGCATGACAAAATCCAAATCAACGGCAGGGCAATTAAACCCCCACGAACCATGCCTTTTACTTAATTCAGCATCTCGCCAGCCTGTCCGTTCTGTGCGCCATGACTGCATTAATCAGCACCGTTTATTCTTTTGGTTGCTGACAACACAGCGGTTTCAGATTTATCTGATCCTATAAATTTTATATTCATTTCTTTGCATACAACACCGACAGTCCCACCACCTAAAAACGGATCAACTACTGTGTCACCGACCATGGCGGTCCTCTCAACCAACGCTTTCATAAGCTGCTCGCTTTGGCCCCAGTGATGATGATTTTTGTCATTATTGTTTGTGCTTGTCTGGATGAAGTCGGACACCCATGCGGCATCCTTTGACCGTTCGCCCTTCGTAAACCATAGCGCTGGCTTCCAAAATGCGTTTATATTTCGATTCCAAACTTGGACAGCTTGACCTCCCGGCATATGGACGCCGATCACCCAATAATAATCAAGATGTCTTGAGAGATATTCAATGTATTGTGGAATATGCGATTGCCCGACAAGGCACACGAGGCTTCCGCCAGGCTTTAAAACTCTTTCCGCCAACTTGCCAAGCTCATCAAATAAATCGACATACTCTTTCGGGTATGGTGGGTCTGTGATAATTACATCAACCGACTTTTCAGAAATTTCTTCACTTGTGATATCTTCAATAGCCTTTGTAAAAACCTTGATATTTTGATCTTTTTCATATTCGTCAATAAACGCCTGGATCAACTGCGACGCTTTATGCCCAAGCGATCCATCCTCTGACTCATTCAAATAGGTGTTTTTTGCAAACTCATTTACGATGGCTTTTTTTGCCCTTTCCATAACTTCACCGAAAACCTTGTTTTCAATTTCAGCTAATCCATTTTCTACAAGAATGTTATATTTTTTCAGCCTTGCGGCCTCTGCCTTAAAATCAGCCTTGGCATATTTGCGGCCCTTCTGGTCTTTGCCCTTCACAAGTTTTTTTATAAGGGTTAGCTGCTGCTCGGCGGTCAATGGAAGAATGTTGCGGAGTAGGCCCTCGGTGAAAGTCATTGACACATTTGTGTCATTGATTGACACACGTCCTAATTGATATTCTTTTGCAAAATTCAAAACATCTGTGTCAATTCCATCCAAAACAGCAATGTAGTTCAAAACCGCACTTCTGCTCCACCCGATCCGCTCGCCGATCTTGGCCTGGGTCAAGCCTTCGTTCCGCAACTTGTCGATAATGTCAAGCCAATCAAACAGATCCATCGGCGCATAGGTTTCCTCGTCCTGATTGCATTTAACCGCCAATGGATAAGGATCAACGTCATCATAAATAACGCACGGCACGGACTCCACGCCCAGATCAATCAAAACTTGCAGACGATGGTTGCCATCTGCCGTAAGATAATGGCCGTTTTCACGGATTACCGATAAAGGCCTGGCCGGGTTGTACCCTTGGCTGATTCGGCCTTTTAACTTTTCAATTACATTTTGCCGGATGCTTCGAATCGGAAATGATTTTAAGTCTGAAATTTTTAGGTTTGCGTACTCCATTTAACCCTCTCAATTTTTTATGTTTACCAAGGTATGACCACGTAAACCTTGCAGTTAAAATTTTTTTAGCGAAGAATGTCAGACAAGGTCATATTGCGGTACTTTGAGAATTTAGCACCTTCAACCGCCATATCGCGGAGGAACACAGCAAAATGAGAATATCCAAAATGTTTCGCCAACTTCATCAATTGCTTTTCTTCGGATTCTTTCAAGACCACGGTGTGGCGTCGGTCTCGTTTTTCCATCGGGAGGTCTGTTTGCTGGAAGGTGCAATTTTCATAATTATTGACAGTGGAAACGGTTCCATACTCTTGGCGCATACTGGGCCTCCAATCAACTGGCTTTTGATTTTTTTATGCTTTCAACGGCCAACTCAATAAGCCGCTTGCCTTGCGAAGGGATTTCTTCAGGGGAGCGCTTCCACTGGTAATACCGATCCTTTGACACTCCGATATATTCAGCGGACGCACGGTATGATCCGAATTTCTTTTTCAAAATCTCTATATTCTCGACTGTTTGCATATTCGCTCCATTTCGAGGTTGTTTTGATTTTAATTTTTAGTGAATTTCACAATAAAAGTCAAGCATGAATTTAACCACTGAAAAAAGGACTGAGCTCATGTATGAATCATTTATGGGCTACTGCTACGAAATAGGAGTTTTACTGGAGAGCGAATTTGTTAAGGTTGTCGAGCAAATGCGCCAGGATCGCTATGAGCTTGAAAAAAGCAGTGGCACCCTGGACAAAGACAATCCATGGACGCAGACGAATTTTTGCAAAAAAGCCTTTGGTAAAAGCGAATGGAATAAACAAAAATACCAAAGGATCACGAAAACAAGCCCCAATACCGGAAAACCTCAATCAATCAAGCTGTGCGATGCGTATGCTTTGGCTTGCGCGCTTGGCTATGAAATGCCAGACTTTATTGAAAAAATAGAGAAAAAAGCCAGATCCCGCAAAAAAAATCCTTCCACCAACCGCCGCCTTGCCTAAAAATTATTCAAGGCGGTAAACCCCACAGTTAAAAAACCAGACGCAACCCATAAATTTATTTTCTTTGTTGTGATTTTCACCAAAAAAATTATTGACACCGGTTGTGATTTTCACTAAGATACCTATCAACAATCAACGTTGCCGCTTCCGTGTTGAGGAAAACCGGAACAATGATTG
>CAYUAC010000166.1:0-3188 GCA_964442515.1 uncultured Campylobacterales bacterium
TAGTGAGGATAATAACGGCTCCGCCGGCCATCAAAAACGCGCCCACTACCTGCAGCCGGGTAATGGGTTCTTTTTTCAAAACGTTAAAGAATAAAAATGAAAACAGAATCTGCAAAAACAATATCACCGCGCCGTTGGTGGCGGTGGTGTGTTCAAGCCCCAAAAACAGAAATATATACAGCAGCATGATAAAAAGTGAAGAAAGCAGGATATCGTTGCGGGCCTTTTTAATAAAGAGTTCATGCCACTTTTTTTTCAGCGTCAAAGTGATAGCAAAAAAGATCAAAGCAAACACTGAACTTATGCTCAATGAAAAGATCGGACTCAGATACTTGATAGTCATGATCGTCACAATAGGAAAAAAGCTCCACAGAAACGTTTCGGCCAGGATATACAGTTCGCCTTTTCGCTGTGTTGAAAGAGATTGCACGCAAAACCTTTTTTGCGCAATTATACCACACTGCCCTCAGCGGCTATTACCCGGTCTTTTCCCGCGTGTTTTGCCTCATACAAAAGATTGTCCACCCGCTGGAAAATCCTGTCTTCATCATCGCCTTGCCGTACCTGCGTAACCCCCAGACTAACCGTGATCTTTTGCTCTTTAACCGTATGCAGATGTGCAGCGATGTTTTGTCTGATCTTTTGGGCCGTTTTTTCCGCCTCCGCAAGCGGCGTTTTGGCAAGTAAGATGATAAACTCTTCCCCGCCGATGCGGAATAAAAAGTCAGTTGTGCGAATGTTTTTTTGTACCATCTTGCTCATATTTTTAAGTACATCATCGCCGACCTTGTGGCCGTAGGTATCGTTGATCTTTTTAAAATCATCGATATCGTACATGATAATAGAAAAGATATCGCCGTAGCGGTTATGGGCATAGAGCAGTTCGTGGATGCGTTTATTATACGATTTTCGGTTGTTCAAACCGGTAAGTTCGTCTATGTAGCGCTGGTTTGCGATGCGCTTTTGGGCCAGGCGCAGCTGGGTATTGTCGCGGCTGACGCCAAGAACGCCGATATGTTTGCCATCATAAGCAAAGGGCATGATGCTGGTTTGGATATACACATCTTTTCTTGCCGGAAAGGAAACCCAGTCTCCCCGCAGCCTGCTGTGTCTGTTTTGTAAAATTTCCTCATCGATTGATCTGATCAGATCGGCTAAATCTTTATCAAATATTTCGTAATCGGTTTTGCCGATGATTTCGTCGGTGCTTCTGCCTGCGTACTCGCAAAACGTTTTGTTGCATCCGATGTAGCGCAGTGTTTCATCTTTGTAAAAGATGAGGTCGTTGATACTGTCCATGACCGATTCTAAGCGCCGCTTGTAGATAGTAATCGTTTCATACTGGCGTTGTAACTGTTTTGTTTTATCATCGACCTGGGCTTGCAGATTGGCCGTGGTGTGTATCCAGCGCCGTTTGATACCCGTAACCAGGATAAAGACCGCCAGCATACCAAAAGCAACCAGCGCAAACACGCTGATAATAAAAATCTCTTTATACGTAAGCGCGATCAAAACATCTTCAAACCACTTCTGGCGCAGCATATTCAGCTCGCCTTCCAGCTGCATCTGCGTGATCGCGTCGTCAAAAAGCGGCAGCAGTTCAAAATGTTCGTTTGCGATACCCACGCCCCGTCTGCCGCTTGTGAGTGTAAATGAGGTGTAATTGCGCGTATTAAGCCCCATGCGGGCAATAGTCGTCTCCCCAAGCTTTTTTGGATGGGCGACCATGTCGATTTTGCCTTCGCGCAGGTCCAAAAGCGCTTGTTTGACATTTGGGTATGCAACCTTTTGCGACACAAGCGAAGAGGGGATGATCTCGGCACAGGGATAACGGTTGATCACGGCAAGCGAGCGGTTTTGCAGATCGCTTTTTTGTTCTATGTTAAAGCGCTTTTTGTTATAAAAAAGATCGATTTGGCAACTGTCTGTTGGCTGGGTATAAACCATGAGGTCTTTGTTTTTAGGCCCGATCGCGCTGTTTGGCATGATGTCGGCACGGCCCTGTTCAATCATGGCATAAGCGGTTTTGATATCTTCGGCGCGGACAAAGCGGTAATCGATACCGGTTTTTTTGGCGATTGACTCAAAGACTTCGACCCCGTAGCCCGCAGGCTTGCCCTCGTGATAAAAGTAATAGGGTGCCAGGTCGGAGACGACAATCACGTTGTATACTTTCTTGTCGGTATCCTGGGCAAAAAAAACGTTGGTAAAAAGCCAGAAAAGCAAAACTGTTTTTTTCATAAGCATTATTATATCCAAAAGGTATAACTGAAAATATTATAATGGTCTTTGCGGCTCAGCGCGTAGTCTATACCGTATTTTTGACAAATCTTTTTGACCATATTCAGCCCCAGTCCCAGGCCTCTTTTGGCGTGGTGTTCTCTGTAGTTTTGTTCAAAGATTCTGCCCTGGTTTTTTATCGGCGCTCCGCCTGAGGCAAAACGCATCACGATAGCTGTATCATTTTTGTGCAGGGTGATTTTTATCGGCTGCCTGGGTCTGGCGTACTTGATCGCGTTTGCGATATTGTTATCGATGATGCGTTCTAACTCTATGGGGTTGATCATGTAGCTGACAGAGGGCTGAATGCGCGTTTCAAAGCTTTTAAAATTAACCCTGGCAATGAGCGAGAAAAATTTGACGCGCCCTTGCAGCATGTCACTGATATCTACCATAGCCGGGGCGTACTCGATACTGTCATAAGAGGTGATATAAGAAAGGTCTTCATAGGAGTTGGTGAGTATATTGATCGAAGCATTGATCTGATCGACAAAGTTTTGTACCGAACCATCTTTCAAACTGCCGGCGATCATTTCACTGTTCATCATGATATTTGTCAGCGGCGTTCGGACCTGATGGACCGTATCGGCGATAAAGCGTTTGTTTTGTTCCAGCAGCTCTTTGTTTTTGACAAGCTGGGTTTGCAGGTTTTCATACAGGTCGTTGTAGCTTCGTGCCAGAGTGCCCAGTTCGTCTGTTGTGTTTAGCAGCTTTTTTTGAGTGATACTTTTTTGTTCTCTCATTGCCGTGGAAATCTTGCGAACGGGCAGCGCAAAATGGCGCCAAGCGAACATAAACAGTACCGCTAAAATGATCAGTACCGCCGCAACCGAGAGTGCAAAAAAGATTTGAAAACGCTGCATCATTGCCAGGTGTCGGCTGATATCGACCTTTACCTGCATTACGTA
>CAYUAC010000167.1:0-3154 GCA_964442515.1 uncultured Campylobacterales bacterium
TAGCACAACGCTTCGGGAACGGCTCTGTAGAGTTCGGGAACTCTCATGGTCATCGTGCCTGAGTGCCAGTGTTCCAGTACACGCCCGGTACACAGCCACGTATCGTATTCCGCATCCGGTTTTTCCGGCGGATCCATATAGGGTCTGGCAAAGATTTTGGCTTTGTTTTTAAGCCCCTTTTTCGTGCTGTTGGTCACACCGTTGAGATCACCGCTTGGCAGTGCTTTGGCCAGCTTGCCGTAAAAGGCGAAATCACCGAAATCTTCTTTTTTGGCATAGGGATCATACAGGGAGTTAAATCTCCACTGCGTCTCTTTGCCGTTGACAACGGGCCATTTCAAACCGCGGACTCTGTGGTAGGTATCAAAATCGGCCAGATCGTGGGCGTGGCCTCTGCCAAAGTAGGCATACTCTTCAAAGAGGTATTTATGGATGAAAAAGCCGTAGCCTTTAAAAATTTCGCCGTCGCTGCCCCGGACGTTTCTGCTGTCGCCGTAGCCTTCGGAGTTGTCATACCCCTTTTGGATCGGATCGTTTTGATCAAGCTTGTAACTTCTGCCTGCTTCATTGTTATACAACACGTCAAACATAGTCGTATCGGGGCTGTAACCCATTCTTTTGGCATCTTCGATCACATCGGGCAGTACGGTACCGTCTCTGAGTTCATACTCGCCCCACAGATCGCGGATGGTAAAGCGTTTGGACAGTTCTACCCACTGCCACGTGTCACTCATAGATTCGCCAACCGGGATAACCTGCTGTCTCCAGTGCTGGGTACGTCTTTCGGCGTTGCCGTAAGCACCCCATTTTTCATAAATCATCGCGGTTGGAAGTACCAAGTCGCTGACTTTTGCCGAAATCCCGGGATACCCGTCGCTGGTAACGATGAAGTTGTCCATCTCTCTGGCCGCTTTGACCCAGTGCAGCGCGCTGGCACTGTCTTGATACGGGTTACATACATTGACCCACGCAAACTTGATCACGCCGTCTTCAATATCTCTGTGGATTTTCATAATATGCTGGTTGCCCACCGGATTGATCGTACCCTCAGGCACGTTCCATTTATCTTCCACGATCTTTCTGTGGCCTTTATTGGCTACCATCATATCCGCAGGCAGTCTGTGACAGAACGTACCGACCTCTCTGGCGGTGCCGCACGCACTTGGCTGGCCTGTGAGTGAAAAGGCGCCGCTGCCGGGTTTGGCTTGTTTGTTGAGCATAAAGTGTACATTATACGAAAGCGTATTGACCCATGTACCTCTGGTGTGCTGGTTCATACCCATCGTCCAGAAACTCACCACGCGGCGGCCTTTTTCGATATAAAGGTTCGCCAGCGTTTGAAGCTTTTGCTTAAACTCTTCAATATCCTCATCGGGATCGCCCTTTGAAATCCTGGCAACATAATCAAGCGTATAGGGTTCTAAGAATTTTTTATACTCTTCAAAAGAGATTTCCCAGTGTTTCAGACCTGCGGGTTTCATATCCATTGTCTGGCCCTCTTTGTAGCCAAATGGAGCCAGTGCCGGAGCTTCCGTTTCAGAAACTTTTTTGCTCATCTCTTTTGAGATGGTTTCCATCTCTTTGTCGGTGTATTTGCCCTCTTCTAAAGCTTTTTCGCCTTCTCGTCTCATCCCGTAACCCGTGTTGACCGGCTGTGAAGCAAAGACCATATATTTGTTGACAAAATCCCAGTCGATTGCTTCGGGATGGTTGTGAACAATTTCTCTGGCAATATAGTTCCAAAGAGCAAGGTCGGTATTTGGCGTAAAGATGATTTCGATATCGGCCAGATCCGATGTCCTGTGGGTATATGTGGACATATTGATAACTTTGACGCGGTCGGGATCAGCTAGCTTTCTGTCAGTGACCCGCGACCAGAGAATCGGGTGCATCTCCGCCATATTAGAACCCCATGAAACGACGGTGTCGGTAAGCTCGATATCGTCATAACAGCCGCTTGGCTCATCGATACCAAAGGTTTGGTAAAACCCGACAACCGCACTGGCCATACAGTGTCTTGCGTTTGGATCAAACGCGTTGCTTCTGAAGCCGCCTTTCATCATCTTTTGGGCCGCGTAACCTTCCATGACCGTATACTGGCCGGATGCAAAGACGCCTACGCCCTCAGGACCGCTGTGTTTGAGCGCTTTTCTGATATGTGTTTCCATTTCGTCAAAAGCTCGTTTCCAGCTGACTGGCTTAAACTTGCCTTTTTTATCAAAGTTGCCGTTGTCATCCACACGCAAAAGCGGTGTTTTCAAACGGTCAGCGCCGTACATAATTTTGGCGTTGAAATAGCCTTTGATACAATTAAGGCCCCTGTTTACAGGTGCTGCGGGGTCACCTTTGACCGCGACGACCCGACCGTTTTTGGTCGCCATCATAATACCGCAACCGGTTCCGCAGAAACGACAAGCCGCTTTGTCCCATCTCCACCCGCTTTGGGCTTGATCAGACTGTGCTTGAAGTTCACTTGGAACACTCATGCCAACCGCTGCCGCTGCCGAAGCTGCCGCAGAGCTTTTGAGGAAATCCCTTCGTGATACTGACATATTCTCTCCTTTTTTTGTATATGCATTTACCATTTTAACGACGAAAAAAGAAGATTCTCTTGACCTATGTCAAATGATGAGAGTTAGTGAAAAATTTGATGATGACAGTGAGACATTGTAACTTCACTTCTTCCCGGAACCCACTTTTGGGGTCGGACCCTTTTCAGCTTTTGGGGTTGGACCCTTTTTGTGCAAAAAGCAGCGGTGGTCTCTGCTATCGTTTAAATCCTATCATACCCGCCGCGTATCCCGTTTTTGGAAAACACGAATTGCCACAACTGTATATCACGTGCCCGAAAGGCTCCCGCACAAGATAGCAGATAGTAATTCCACATTCTATAAAATCTCTCCCCCAGCTGCGGTTGGAATTTCGGCCATGCCTTTTGGAAGTTCTCATGCCATGCCATCAGTGTTTTATCATAATCTGCCCCGAAATTATGCATATCCTCCGTGACAAGCAATCCCGAAGCCGCCTGCGCGATTTGCGAAATCGCCGGCAAGTCGCCGTTTGGGAAAATATACCGGTCAATCCAGGGATCGGGAGACGTATGGGCCACGTTTTTACCTATGGTATGCAGTAAAAACAATCCGTCGTCTTTCAT
>CAYUAC010000168.1:0-3036 GCA_964442515.1 uncultured Campylobacterales bacterium
GCGCTTGGGATTCTGGAGCACACCTCGGTATGTGAGCACGGCCCCCCGCCGATATGGGCTTTAAAAATATCGCTTCCAAGATGTTTTTTAAACAGATCGCTAAAAAGCAGTATCGCCCGGTCGCCCTGTCTGAATCCATACGCGTCATTGAAGGGTTTGAAATCGTTAAAATCAAAATAAACGATATGGCGGGTGTTGTGCGTACTTTTTTCTATGCGTGCCAAAAAGCGCTCGATCATCTCGTTGCCGGGCAGCTTTGTCAGGGGGTTCTGGTTTTGCGCGATCTGGAGGTTGCGTTTGTAGGACAGTTCCAGCAGGCTGCTTACATCGACAAATCCGTAATATTTTTCATCGACGGTGATAAAAATGCCGTGATCGCCGGAGCGGTTTTGATTATAGACCCGCAGCGCTTTGTCGATGCCGCGGTTTTTGTCTATCTGCAGGCACGGTTTGATGTAACTGCTCATTTTTGCGCCGAAAGAATCGTTTTTTGCCAGGGCCATGCCGTACTGTGAATAAGAGATGCGTTTGATATCCACTTCGTGGATAACGCCCTGCAATCTGCCGATACTGTCGATAACGGGAGCAAAACGGCTGTGGGGATGCTGCTTGAAATAGGAAAAAAGCTTGTGCATTCCCGCGTGTCGGGGCAGGGGCGTAATGTCTGTGTTGATATATTCATCCGGGATGTGAGAGGAACAATCCACTCTCTTGTCATCTTCGTTGCACGCCTGGATATGGCCATAGTTTTTTTGAATTTTTTTGCTCTGGTTTTGGGGTTTTTGGATGAAAAATCCCTGTACGCAGTCAGCACCCAGTTCTTTGGCAATGAGGTACTGGGCCTTTGTTTCAATGCTTTTGACGACGGTGATGATGCCAAGACTGTGGCACATATCGATAACACTTTTTAAAAATATCTTTTTTCTCAAATCCTTCTGGATGTTTTTGATTAAAAATCCGTCAATCTTGACAAAACGGGGCCGGGCGAAATAAAGCGTATGCAGATTGGAATGCTGCGCGCCGAAACTGTCGATACAGATGCCAAAGCCCTCATTGGTGTAGGTTTGAATAATATTTTTCATCCCGGTTTGCTCTTCGCAGCGGCTGTGGGCGACTTCGTAGACGATATTGCCTTTATCCAGCCCCTCTTTTTGCAAAATGCGGTCGGTGTTGCCCTGTTTGAAATCAGGCATCGACATCAGACGGTTGTCCAGATTGTAAAAAAACACTGCACCCTTTATATCCAGTCCGCGGTATTTTTCAAACGCTTTTTTGCGCAGCCATATGTCAACATTGTATAATACACCCTCATGGGCGGCATCATCAAAGAGATTGCGGATAGAAAAATAGGAAAACGCCCTGTCATATCCCCGAAGAAGCGCTTCTACGCCTATAGTCTGTCCCGTGGCACAGCTGACCACCGGCTGCAGGGCAAAATCGATCCGGTCGACGATTTTTTTGTATTTAAAATCCAGCATATCGATCCTTTACGAACCATAGTAATCAAAATCGGTTACAAAACGGTAACGGGGATAATGAGAAATTTGTTATAATTAGATTATCAAAGGCAAATACGGCCTTGCGTTATCCTGAATAAAACGATCCTTCGCAGACAAAGGGGTCCAACACTAATCTATTGTGGGACTATCGTAGCGCTTCTGTGTGACGATGACTTCGTTTGAGCCAGCCTGGTGGCGGCGAGAAGTTGTGGCCTGATGAGGCGCTCCCTCCCACACCGTTGGCTTATTATGGGCCAAACTATGCGAACCGTTTATTCGGGATAGTGAGAAAAGTTTATCGCTGCATGACGCAGGGATGAGTTTTTCTCATACAAAATTCAACCATGAAGGCAGCATATGAAAGTTTTAATCGTCGGCGGCGGCGGCAGAGAGTACGCGATCGGGCAAGCGTTTTTTAACGATAAGACCACCGAAAAGATTTTTTTCGCCCCGGGCAACGGCGCTACGGACGCCCTGGGGGAAAATATCGGTATCAGTGATTATGAAGCCCTGGCCGAATTTGCTAAAAACGAAGGGATCGAACTGACCGTTGTGGGGCCCGAAGCTCCGCTTGTAGGCGGGATTGTAGACGTATTTAAAAGCCACGGTCTCAACATCTTTGGCCCAAGTGCCAAAGCCGCCCGTCTTGAGGGTTCTAAAAGTTATATGAAAAACTTTTTGCAGCGCCACGGTATTCCTACGGCACGCTACGTTCAAACAGATGAATATAGCAAAGCGTGCGAATTTATCGATACGCTGGATGCCCCGATCGTGGTCAAAGCCGACGGCCTGTGCGGCGGCAAAGGGGTGATTATCGCACAAAGCCGCGAGGAAGCCAGAAACAGCGCCAAAGAGATGCTAAGCGGCGATGCTTTCGGGGATGCAGGAACCAGTATCGTCGTCGAAGAGTTTTTAGACGGGTATGAACTTTCCATGTTTGCCATCTGCGACGGCAGTGATTACGTCCTGCTGCCTGCTGCCCAGGACCACAAACGGTTAAAAGACAACGACGTCGGTCCAAACACCGGCGGAATGGGTGCGTACGCGCCGACGCCTTTGATCGATGACGCGTTAAAAACCCAGGTTGAGGAAAATATCGTCAAACCCACCCTGGAGGGGATGCAAAAAGAAAACACGCCCTTTGAAGGCGTGCTGTTTATCGGCTTGATGATCGTTGACGGGCGGGCCAAAGTCCTGGAATACAACGTCCGCTTCGGCGATCCCGAATGCGAAGTGCTGATGCCTCTGATTAAGACCCCGGCAACCGGGTTCTTTTACGCCGCGGCAACGGGCGGCCTGAAAGATCTAAAGGTGCAAATCAGCGACCAAAAAGCCGTGGGTGTGGTCATGGCCGGCCAAAACTACCCTTACGGCGCCAGCAAACCCTCCCAGATCATTGTCGACAGCTGTGATGAAACATTGCAGCAAAATTCCCGTATCATGTATGCGGGCGTACAAAAAGAAGACGGCATTCTTTTGGCCACGGGCGGACGCGTTTTGGTTTGCGTGGGCTTTGGCGATACCATTGAATCGGCGC
>CAYUAC010000169.1:0-2637 GCA_964442515.1 uncultured Campylobacterales bacterium
AAACCATCAGAAAAAACGAAGAACTGATGCAGATCGTACAAAGCGGGTGGGGGTAAAACGTGCGGCTGTTTGCAGCATTGCTTTTTTGTCTTGTGAATTTGGCTTCTACCGAACTTAACTATCCGCAGCTTGTGGAACTTGCCAAGCAAAACTCTAAAGAATTGCAGATAAAAAAATATGATATCAAGATACAGGAATATGCGCTTGAGCGTAGTTTTTCCAAATATTATCCTACGTTGAATATGAGTTACAACGGGGAATATTATGAAGACAAACAAAACTCGTATTCTACGCAAAGTATCGGTGATACGGTTCTTGGAGGTGAAACTATGTATAAAAATTCGGTTTCTTTGAATCTGAATTATACCCTTTTTGATTTTGGCAAACGTACTCAGGAGGTTGGCATCCAACAAGATGCTGTGAAAATCAAACAAAACCGTTACTGCCAAAAACTGCACGAAATAAAACAGCAGATTTTGCAACATTATGAAAAAGCGTATAAATCAGAACTTCAATACCGATACAACAGTTCTATTTTGCAGTTAAAACGTCAGCTTTTCAAAGATTTGCAGCGTTTGCAAAGGGCGGGGGAGTATGCTAAAAAGGACTTGGCGCTAAAAGCCTTGGATATTATGAATTTGCAGGACAAGCTTTATCAGCAGGAGCAGAAATTTACAGAGCATATGTTTGCCCTCCGTGAGGTGACAGGGCATAAGCTCCAAACAGATATAGACGCCATCTGGCTGAAAAAGCCCGGTATCGGCTCCGATACGTTTGAGCTGCCTTTTGAAAAGACACCACAGGCAAAAGCTGTTAATAAAGAGATTACCCGGGTTCGTTCCAAGTTAGAAATTAATGAAATATCCAACTATCCCACCGTCAGTCTGTATGGCAACTACTACCTGTATGGCAGTGATCCGGACAGCTACAGGACTTCTTACGAAAATGTACAAAGCAACAGTTGGAAAGTCGGTATCCGTATCGGGATAAAGCTTTTTGAAGGTTTTCGATACAACAGTGAAAAAAAACGACTGCAGGCCCAAGTGCAAAAGCTTCAGTCCAAAAAAGCATTATTGCGGCAGCAGTACCGCAACAAACAGCAGTTGACACGCCAAAGAATAAAGCGTTTTATCCAGAGAAGAAACCATAATAACAAAAGTATGCAAAAAGGAAGGCAATTGCTCCAAATGTCAAACAAACTACGTGAAAATAAGCAGATCGGGACGATGAAACACCTGGATCATGTCACACAAATATTACAGCAGCAACTGCAAACGAGATTGGCCGACGCAGATCGGTTTTTTGAAAGCAAGATGTTGGCTGTATTAAACAGGAGCGACGAATGCATTCGGCCCTGATAGCTCTGGAAGTTTGCGGCCATCTCAACAAGATACCGGTTGATGGTAAGAATATAGCCAAAGAGTATGCTCTGGGCGAAAATGAGCCGTCCATAGAAGAGTTGACCCGAATAGCCAAACAGATCGATTTTAAAGCTTCGCTTAAAAAAATTGATATAGAAAAAGCGCTGCGTCATTACCCTTTGCCGTTGATTGGACAAAAACAAGACGGCAGTTATTTTACCGTTATCAAAGCAGACAGCCAAAAGAAAGAACTTCTGATCTTTGATAAAACACAAAAGGAACCCTATCTCATAAGCTTTGAAGAGTACAAACAAACGGCAGCGTCCAAACTGATCATATTAAAACCCAAGGTTTTTTCCCAGCAGGTGCGGTTTGGGTTTGGCTGGTTTTATAAACAGATTTTGGGGTATAAAACAATCATAGGCGAAATTTTCGCCGCATCTTTTATTTTGCAGCTGTTCGGGCTTGTTACACCTCTTTTTACGCAGGTTATACTGGATAAGGTTTTGGTCCACCACGCCATGAGTACGCTCAATGTATTGGCTTTTGCTTTTTTTATCGTTACGATCTTTGATTTTATCATCAATCTGGCCAGAAACTATACTCTTGTCCATACGACCTCCAAAATCGATGCCAAACTCGGTGCAAAACTCTATCACCACCTGCTGGCTCTGCCCATAGCGTATTTTGAAAAAAGAAAAGTCGGCAATATCATCGCCAGAGTCAGAGAACTTGATCAGATCAGAGAGTTTATCGCCAACAAATCGGTTACGATCATTTTGGATGTTTTGTTTTCCGGGGTATTTGTGGCCGTTATGTTTTTATACAGCGTGAAACTCACACTTATCGTTTTGGCTTTTGTTTTTGTGATCGCGCTTGTGTATTTTTTTATTACGCCGCTTTTACGGCGTCGCCTGGAAGATAAGTTTCAGATGGGAGCGCAAAACAATGCATACCTGGTCGAGTCTGTTACGGGAGTACAGACGGTAAAATCACTGGCCCTTGAAGGATCGATGCAGCGCAGGTGGGAAGACCATCTGGGCAACTATGTCAATGCCGGATACAATCTCAACAACCTTTCCAACACGCTTGGCGGATTTTCGGGAATGCTGCAGAAACTGATGACGATTACGATGCTGTACTTCGGAGTTACGCTTGTATTGGAAAATAAGCTCAGTGTGGGCCAGTTGATCGCGTTTCAAATGTTTGCCAATCAGTTCAGCGCTCCGATATTGCGGCTTGTGAATCTGTGGAACGAATTTCAGCAGACGCTGCT
>CAYUAC010000169.1:2647-3009 GCA_964442515.1 uncultured Campylobacterales bacterium
CGGGGATATTTTAAATACCCCGACTGAGCAAAAAAATGACAAAGCTATTACTCTTCATACACTAAAAGGTGACGTACATATGGAAAACGTCAGTTTTCAGTACGCATCCAACGCTCCGTTGGTATTAGATCAGGTGAGTGCTTCTTTCAAAGCGGGCCAGACAGTCGGATTGGTAGGCAGAAGCGGCAGCGGTAAAAGTACGATAACAAAGCTCTTGCAGCGTTTGTATATTCCAAGTGCGGGAGCAATCTATATCGACGGGGTGGATATCAGGCATATGAACCCAAAATGGCTGCGAAACTATATCGGTGTCGTATTGCAGGAAAACTTCCTGTTTACGGGTACCATTAAGGAAAATATCG
>CAYUAC010000170.1:0-2898 GCA_964442515.1 uncultured Campylobacterales bacterium
ATCTGCTGGCCAGTCTGGAAGCGGTGGATTACGTTGTGATCTTTGACGAGGATACGCCCTATGAACTGATCAAACAGATCAAACCCGATGTGCTGGTCAAAGGCGGCGATTACAAAGATAAGCAGATCGTTGGCAGCGATATCGCCGCTAAAACGGTGCTGATTGAATTTGTGCAGGGCAAATCCACCAGTGCCACGATAGAAAAGATAAAGGGTTAGGTATGCTAAAAACGATAGAAAACGAGATGCTTTCACATGCGGAAGTCTTTGAACAAACTTCGGCAAATATGACCCACAGCATTTATACCGCCGCGATCTTGTGTGTAGAAGCGCTTAAGCGGGGCAACAAGATCATCATTTGCGGCAACGGTGGCAGCGCGGCCGATGCGCAGCATATCGCCGCCGAACTGACCGGACGGTACAAAACCCAGCGTCAGGCGCTGCCTGCCATCGCACTGACCACCGATACATCGGCGCTGACGGCCATTGGCAATGATTTTGGTTTTGAAGAGGTTTTTAAAAGACAGCTTGAAGCCCTGGGGCAAAAAGAGGATGTGCTGCTCGCCATATCCACAAGCGGCAACAGCCCCAACGTCATCGAAGCGCTGAAGCTGGCCGGTGAAATGGAATGTAAAACTATCGGCTTTAGCGGCAAGGGTGGCGGAGCGATGGATGCAATGTGTGATATCAATCTCATCATCCCATCTCATGATACCGCCCGCATTCAGGAGATGCATATCATGATCGGCCACATCCTGTGCCAAATCATCGATCAGGTGTTTACCGACTAGGTTACGCCCTGCCTGCAAGCATCCCATACATGGTCAGGGGTTTAAGCAGGTACACCTTCATCAGCCAGTAAATCCACCGATCCTTTTCCGGGGCCAGCGGAAACGAAGGTGCGATGACGGGCGTGCCTCCTTCAGGGTTCCATTTAAATTCAGCCAGCATGACCTTGCCTATTTCGGTGATAAGAGGGCAGACGGTATAACCGTTGTATTTGGCGCTCATCTCTTTTCCTTCCATATGGGCAACCAGGTTTTCACACAGTACGTGGTACTGCTTTCTGACGCTGCCGCCGGTTTTGCCAAGGGGGATGGCTGCGATATCGCCCAAAGAAAAGACGTTTTCAAATTTTCTGTGCTGCAGGGTATACTGATCTACCGGTATCCAGCCCGCACCTGAGCCTACTGAGGAGTTGGCCAAAGCATCGGGGGCCTTGTTTGGTGGAACCAGGTGCATGAAATCATACTGGGTTTCAACTCTTTCACTGACTCTTTTATCAAGTTTCATTTCCAACACTTCATCATACACCTCTTCAAGCCAGTGCTTTTCAAATACCGCTTTGTTATTGGCGGTATCGACTTCTATCAGCTTGTGCGAATAGTTGACGTTAATATCTTTTTGTTGCATATGCTCTTCAATTGCTTCTTTATACAGCGGTACTCCAAAAAGGGCGTTTTTGTTGGTATAAAAATCAAGCGTGGCATTCTCTCTGGCTTTGTGTCCGGCTTCGCGCAGCCTGGCGTCCGTCAGCCAGACGATCTTTTTTTGTGATCCCCCGCATTTAAAAGCGGTATGGGGTTCTGGAAAGATGCCTCTGACCTTTTTGCCCCGTGCGGCGTCACGGACAAAGCGCTGCATCTGCGGCCACATCGCCGCTGCTCCTTTGGCGTAATAGATTGTGTTTAATCCCCGCTTTCCAAAGGTATTACCGGCGCGTCTGGCGTCTTTGTCGCTGAGGGTAAAGACGTCACCGACCTCTTCTAAGCCTTTGATAGCGCCGTAGTCATTGACTACACCCGCGGCAACGATGAGGTAGTCGTAACTGATAGTCCCGCTGTTTTGGGTCATAACCCGGTTATTGTCCGCATCCACGTCTGTGGCGCTGTCTTTGATCCACTTCACGCATGGTGGCATGAAATCTTTGGTGTCGTACATAATATCATCAAGCGCGTACAGGCCCGAGCCAATCAGGGTTTGTCCGGGCTGGTAGGAAACGGAGTTTTCATTTGGTTCCAAGATAGTAATATCGGGGTTGTTTAGCATCCTGCACAGTTTGGCAGCGCTGCAGACGCCGGAGAGTCCGCCGCCGATAATAAGTATTTTGCCTTTGGCGTCGCTGGCTTTAGCCGGGGTGGCAGCATTAGCACTTGTGGCCCCCGCTCCAAGCGCTCCCGCGCCAAGGCTGAGCATTTTTAAAGCATCTCTTCGCGAAATGCCTTCATCTTTGAGATATTGACCAATGAGTTCAAACTCTTTTTGTGTAACCCTTTTCATCTTTGCTCCTTTGCAAATCAGGCATATACCATTATAGCCCGTAAAAGATAAAGAAAAAGAGAATGGTAACAAAGGGATATTTTTTCAAAGAGAGTCAAAGCGGTGAAGTTGGCTTTCACAAAAGGGTCCCCAAAAATAAACTAAAGCCTTAGTGCTTATTGACAAAGTAGTATCTAAAAAGATACAATAAAAAATGTATTTAATCAAGCAAACTGAAACCTTTTCAAAGTGGCTTTTTAAGCTGAAAGATTTCAAAGGTAAAACAGCTGTTATCCGTAGAATTAATAGAATGGAAAAAGGCAACTTTGGAGATCATAAAAGTGTAGGCTCCCATGTGTGGGAAATGCGGATTCAGCAAGGGCCAGGCTATAGAGTCTATTATTCAAAAAAGAAAGATGAGATTGTTGTTTTACTCATTGGTGGTGATAAATCATCACAAAGTAAAGATATAAAAAAAGCAAAAGAGCTTGCCAGGGAGATAAGAGATGAAAAATGATATACAGCTTAGCAACTTTGATGTAGCGCAGTATTTAGACAGTGAAGAGATGATAGCCGAGTATATCTCACAAATAATAGAAGATGGTGACACTGATGAGCTTATAGAGGCTATCGGTCATAT
>CAYUAC010000171.1:0-2873 GCA_964442515.1 uncultured Campylobacterales bacterium
CACCACTTTCATCTGTACGGTTACGTCTGTGTAAATCCCTTCCCACTCTTTTTCCTCGATAAAAAGCTGCAATTCAAAATGAAGCTTTATACGTTCACGCTTGGGCAGGGCATGATAATAGGGGATGTGCTGCAGTATTTCTTGGTAAGCCGCAGGCAGCGGCTTTTTTGCTAAGCGCTTGATGAGCAAAATATACCTGGTATATTGCACCCCCTGCCAAAACAAAAACAGTGCCAAAAACCCAAGCAGCAGCTGGATCAGCAGGAGGTGATAGGGCATCAGGCGTATTTGGTGATACTGTCGCTGTCCAGTTCGATCACGGTATGCACGTTGCCCCGTGGTTCAAAATCGGCAGTGAGTTTCATCCAGTGGGGAGAAAGCTTTTCATACAGGGTTTCAAAGATTTCATTGACCACGTTTTCATGGGAGATATAGCGGTTGGCAAAACTGTTGATATAGAGTTTGAGCGCTTTGAGTTCGATCACTGTTTCATTTGGGACATAGTGCAGATAAAAGGTGCCAAAATCGGGGTAGCCGCTTCTTGGACATTTAGCCATGAATTCAGGCAGCTTAATCTTAATAGTGTAATTATATTTGTTTTCATTGGGCCAAAAATGGGCCCCGTCATTAATATCAAATGCATTTATCTCTTTTTCGCCGTATTTCATGTCACTCATTGCAGTTCCTTTTGTGTTTTGAGTTTGCCCACGTAAAAACCTTGGACGTATCCGACCCCCAGCTGCCTGGCTGATTCCATCTGGGTTTTGTTATCGATCCATTTTAAGACCGTATCGATACCGAGTTCCTCGTTCATAGATATAAAGGCTTTCAGCGTTGCTTTATAAGATGGATCGTCCAGGTTGGCACTGAACTCTTTATCAAACTGGACCATATCGATGGGCAGGTATTTAATGTATTCCAAAGAAGCGTTCATCGCTCCGAAATTATCCAGACACAGCCGCAGACCAAAGCCTTTGAGGCGATTAAGCGTCTTTTTGTACTTGTCGATGTCGTGGTACACCTTGTTTTCATAGAGTTCAATAATAAAGCGCTTTGGGTCCACTTTGTATTTTTCGATAATGGTAAACAGATCGCCCGCGAAATGTTCGCTGCGCAGCGAAAAGGGCGAGAGGTTAAAACTGACCGCGAAGTTTTTTTCATTTTGCCCAAGCATTAACGCGATGGTTTCCACAATAGCCAGATCAAACTTTTGTTCCAAATCCAGCCGGTTGATTACGGGAATATAGCGTTTTGGCGGTAGTTTACCAAAGGTTTTGGTACGGACTTTGATAACGGCTTCATAGATCTCTTCGCTGCCCCGCTGCAAAGACAGAACGGGTTTGAAGCGGATATCAAAATCGTGTTCATGAAACGCTTGAATGATCTCTTGTTCAAACCTGGTAAAATTTTGCACATCCTGGACAATGATGGATTGTTTAAGGTCTTTGTCCAGTTTCTGATGCAGCGAACCGTAGAGGTGTTCTATGTTTTTATCGATATTGTCGCTGTCGATGCTGACCGCGCTTTTGATATCAAGATCCACGTTTTGCATGACGTTGTTGTATTTGGTAAACTGCTGCAACGTTTTTCGGATACTGTCTGGTTCCAACACGCTGCCGATGACAAAATCCGCCCCCTGCAGCCGTCCTAAAATAGGCATATCCCGGTCGCTTTTGAGATACATATCCAGTTTGTACGCAAACTCCTGCAAAATCTTATCACCCTTTTCATAGCCGTAATGGTCGTTGATATGAGCGATATTGGCCACTTGAATCAGGGAAATAGAGTTTAAAAACCCCCGTTTTCGCATCTTTTTGAGTTCAATGCCAAGGTTGTCGCGGTTAAAGGTTTGTGTCAGCGGATCGATCAGCGAACTGGTGGCACTTTGGTTGATCAGATAAAAGATATAATACACAATGGTTAAAATAGAAAGCGTGAGGATAACGGCTTTAAATACCGTCGAATCGGCCACCGCCGGGGTCGTGAAAAGAATCAGCGAGGTAAACAGCAGTAAAAAGATAGGCACGCCCATGCGAAGGGCAAGCAAAAAGCGCCGTGTTCTATCTTTTTTGACCGCGTACAACAGGGGGCCTATACGTCTAAGTGCTGCACGTCTTTTGCGTGGTTTTCGATATATTGGCGGCGGGGTTCAACCTCATCGCCCATAAAAAGCACAAAGGTATCGCTGGCACTGTCCAGATCTTCGATCCCCACCTGCAGCAATACCCTGTTTTCGGGGTCCATCGTGGTTTCCCACAGCTGGCTTGGGTTCATTTCGCCAAGACCTTTGTAACGCTGCACGTACGCACCCTTTTTGGCATAGGCTTCAATTTGCCCCAAAAGATCGATCAGGTCGCTGTCAAATACACTCGTATCTCTTTGGTTGATCTTATCCATCAGATAGATCGCTTCGTTGTAATGTGCGTCGGCAAAAAGCGTATCATCGATCAACAACTCTTCCAGACCGCTTTTGGTCTGTACGTAAAGATGCACACTCTGCTCATTCACGGCGTGGTTGAGTATGTTGTAGCCTCTGGCGTCCAAAAACTCTTTGACCGCTTCAAACTGTTTTTGCGGTTCTACGCCCGCAAGATCGGGGTTTTCGATCAAATAGCGTACCACTTCGATCAGTGAAAAGCGTTTTTCTAACTCTTTAAGCGTGATCTTGTAATATGAAACCAGTTTGAACAATTCTATAAGGTCTGGTTTGCCCATCGTATCACACTCGATCGCGTCGATGCCGTTTTGGATCAAAAAGTCTGCCAGGGATTTATCATCTTTGAGATAAATGTCTGTTTTACCCTTTTTGTACCGGTACAAAGGAGGCTGGGCAAGATAGAGATAGCCCTTTTCGATAACCGGGCGCAAAAAGC
>CAYUAC010000172.1:0-2837 GCA_964442515.1 uncultured Campylobacterales bacterium
GGCACAGATAGCAAAAGATACGGGAATGGGAAGAGAAAGTCTTTATAAGTCTTTTAAAACCGGTGCTAAGCCCAGATTTGAAACAGTAATGAAAGTTTTAAAATCCTTGGGAGTAGGAATAAAGGCAAAAGCGATAGCATAAAAATTTGATGGAAAAAAAAGAGCGTCAAGCTCATTATTGTGCGGTCATTGTATTTAAATAGAATATTTTTCGCAGTTGCTTGAAATTAAAAGGTTTTCTATGCTCAAAGATTTCGACCCCAGATGTAAAAAAGCAATAGATACAAGTTAGAAAGAATGAGAATGTCATGAAAAGAAACAAAATTTACAGCAGGACAAGTTTGTTATGGTTTTAAACAATAAGCTTGGGCTAAACAGTGAGATCGAGTTAGCCAAAGAGGAAGAACGGCTGAGCAAACTCAAAGCAAAAGAGCTTTTTGAAAGCGGGTTTTTGGAGAGTCTGGAAGCCGGAAGTTTTGAGAGCTTAGCCATCATCCATAAAAAGCTTTTTGGTGATATATATGATTTTGCAGGAGTGGTGAGAGAGGTCAATATCGCAAAGGGAAACTTTAGGTTTGCGCCCATTACCTACCTCAAAGATGCGATAAAAAACATAGAAAAGATGCCTCAAAAAAACTTTGAACAGATAGTGCAAAAATATGTAGAGATGAATATAGCGCATCCATTTCGTGAAGGAAACGGCAGAAGTATGCGAATCTGGCTTGATGTGATGCTAAAAAGTGAGCTGAAAAAAGTGATCGATTGGAGCCGTATCGAGAAAGATGACTACTTGATGGCTATGGAGCGAAGCCCTGTAAAAGATACAGAGATAAAGATGCTGCTGCAAAATGCACTCAGTGATGCAATAGATAGCAGTGAAATGTTTATGAAAGGGGTTGATGCAAGTTACAGTTATGAGGGATATACGCTGTATAAAACGCGGGATTTGTAAGAGTGAGCAAAAAGCTTGCTGTCCCCGGTGAAACGTCCGGGATCAGCCGGCGTTTGCCATCACATCGATCTCGATAAGCGCGTTTTTGGGAAGGGTTTTGACCGCTACGGCGCTTCTGGCGGGTTTGTGGCCGTCAAAGTACTGCGCGTAAATCTCATTGACCGTGGCAAAATCATCCATATCTGCTAAAAACAGCGATACTTTGACCACGCTTTGCAAACTGCCGCCGGCAGCTTCAAGGACGTTTTTGACGTTTTCAAAGACTTGGCGGGTCTGTGCTTTGATCTCATTTTCTACCATCTGACCATCAGGGGTCAGTGCGATCTGGCCGGAGGTGTAGATGATGCCGCCATTAACCACCGCCTGTGAATAGGGCCCTATGGCCTGAGGGGCGTTGTCGGTTTGAATTGTTTGCATGAATGCTCCTTGCTTTTTGTGATATTGTAGCATAGATTCAGCCCTGCAGGACTTGGCGGTTAAGGCTCTTGAAGTGTGTGTATGTTTGCGCAAAAGAGCGCGGCATCATCGTTTGCCGTCCCTGCCACCCCATCTGCTGCATAGCGGCTATGTCTTCCAAAAGCTTTCGTGCAGCATCAACCCAGCGCTTTTGTTCTACGGGCACGATTAACCCCTCTTTGCCGTGGCTAAGCAGCGTTTTGGGTCCGCCTTTGTCGCTGACTATTACCGGTAGAGCACTGGCCATGGCTTCCATTACCACCTGTCCCAGCGTATCGGTAACGGAGGGGAAAACAAACAGATCGCTGTTTGCGTATATGGGAGCAAGCTCGCTTTTGTCTTTGTATCCAAGCAGATGGATGCCATCGTTGGCGTATGCGTCTTTGTCTGCAAGGGGCTTTCCCTCCCCGCAGCAGATTAAATCTATCTTGGATGAAGAGGCGGCCCTAAGGGCTTTGAAAAAAGAGACCAAAAAGTCAAAGTTTTTTTCCTTGCTCAGCCTGCCTACGTACAAAAGCTTTTTGCTTTTGGTATCAAGGCCGTATTTGCCAAAAAATCCTTCCCCGGCAAAGCTTGGAGAAAAGTTATGAACGGCTATGCCTGCTTTTAGGACCGCGATCTTTTCCTGAGGCAGCCCGATCTGGTTTGTAAGATTGGGTACGTACTGCCGCGATCTGGAATACACCCGGTCAAAACCGCCGTAAAAATAGCGCATGAACCTGTTGGTAAAGCCGTGTAAAAAGCGGTTTTTTGTATTGTCATAAATATAGGATGGAAAGTCGGTGTGATAGATGGCGACCTTTTTAATCCCCAGCCTGTTTGCGATACGAAGGCCCATAAACCCAATAGGACCGGGTGTGGAGATGATAATAAGTTTGGGATTGATCGCAAGGACTTTTTCTTTGAGCTTGAAATAGTTTGGCACGGCGATATCAAGTTCTTTGTAAAAAGGCATCGTGCTTTTTACAAGGCAGGGCAGGATGATGATATTGTCCAGCTTTTTGCAGTGGGTTTTTTTCGTTGCGGTCAGGACGTATAAGTTGTCTGCTTGTGCTGCAGCGGCCAGGTCGTTGATAAAGCGCGAAACACCGTTGGCATCGCATACCGTATCGGAAAAAAGACAGATCGTGGGGGAAGTCATAGCAGCTCCGATAAAAAATGTATTTAAATTGTCATTATTCTGTATTACACTTACAAGACAGTTACAATAAAGGAAGAAAATGAAATACAGGGCCGTATTTGTATCCGATCTGCATCTTGGCACAAAAGATGCGCAGGCAGAAATGTTTTTGCGGTTTTTAAGACATAATGAGTTTGACGTGCTGTATCTTGTGGGTGATATTATCGACGGTTGGTCGCTGAAACGGCGATGGGTATGGCCCCAGCATCACTCGGATGTAATCCAAAAGATTCTGCGGGCTTCCAGAAA
>CAYUAC010000173.1:0-2782 GCA_964442515.1 uncultured Campylobacterales bacterium
AAGATCGCAGTCTAAGTATTTTCATCTGTCCTGCACCTTGTGAGCGGCCTCTTTGAAGTACCGCCAAAGCTGCTTTTCAAGCTGCCTGTCTTCTAACTGCTCAAGGTCAATTCGCTTTTCAAACACGTCCTCTACCGAAAGTTCATCCAGACTTATAGCTTTTTTCTCTTGACCGCGCAGCTGTTTCTGGCTCTTTTGAATTTTTACCGCAAGCAGGGTCAACTCCAGCTTTAAGGCTTCTTCGCGGATCTCTTGGTTGGCGATATAGGGATTGTCATCATCCAGATGAACCTCTATCCAGGCGCTTGCATCCTCTATGGTACGTAACTGTTTTTTGACTTTTTTACCCTCACCTTTTAAAACGATCAGTTTTCGCAGCTGCGGGATCTCTATCTCCTCTACCTCCACGCTGTTTTGAAAATTGACAAGATTGACCTTTTTGGTATGTGTCGCTTCAGAAAAACTCAGCGGTATGGGCGATCCCGAGTATCGTACGTGATCGCTTCTGACTTTTTGGTTGATATGCAGATGCCCCAATGCCGCGTAATCAAAAAGCTCTCCCAGATAATCCCCGCCGATATCAAGCGTCCCGCCGATGTAGATATCACGCTCGCTGTCACTGGTTCTGCTGCCCACGGTAGTCAGGTGCCCGGTGGCAATGATGGGGATATCCGAATCTTTTTTCAGCGCTTTTGCTTTATCGTGCGCTGCCTGGTAGTAGGCTTTTATCCCCTCATTGGCCAGTTTTTCTTTTTGGGTGATATTTTCACCGCCACGAGACTTTCTGATCACGCCTTCTCGCAAAAACGGCACGGCACACACGACCGCCTGTGTTTTGCCCTCTTTGGTTATGGGAATGATGATATCTTCATCTTCATCACCGCTGGTTATGACGTGTACATCAAGTGCCTGCAAAAGCTGTTTGGGGGCTTTGAGCGTAGCAACAGAGTCGTGGTTGCCTGCTGTGATGATCGTAGTTCTCAAGGTCTTGATCGCGGCTAACTCTTTTAAAAAGTTATAATACATTTCAAGCGCGTAGTTTGGAGGCGTACCCGTATCGAAAATATCGCCGGCGACAAGGAGTACATCGATTTTGTGGGTTGTAATTAATTCCAGCAGCCACTGCAAAAAAGCTTCATGCTCGGCTTGCCTGCTTTGTCCCATAAAGTTTTGACCAAGATGCCAGTCAGACGTGTGCAGCAGTTTCACATTCACCCCGTTTTTTGCTGTCATTGTAGTCAAACGGACCTGAAACCCCCAAATATGCAGGGCGTGACCGTGATTTTAACCTCCCATTAAACTACCTGCACTATAATAAGGCCACCACTAAAAACCCTGTACGGATCATAGAAGGCAAAGTCGGGGTGAGATTTTGTAAAAGATTTCTGCAGGCCTACCCGTAGGTAAGTCAAAGAAATATTTTACAAAAGATGGCCCCGAATTTGCCTTCCCTTCGGGCTTTTAGAGCTTTCCCGTATACGGCGTTGCGGCTCCTTGACTATGCTACGGCATAGCCTGCGTCACCGCGCCTTGTCTACGAAAAAGCTTTAAAAGCTATGACCGCACAGGGTTCTTAGAGGTGGCCATAACTTAAAAAAGGTGGTATTTTATGCGACTGCTTCTTGTTGAAGATAACCAAACCCTGGCCAAGCTTGTGGGTAAAAAAATAGACTCCAGCCTTGAAGACGTAGAGATTGACCTGGCTTATAGCATGAGTGATGCTAAAGAACTGGTCGAAAACAACAAATACGACCTTTCCATACTTGATCTCAATCTCCCCGATGCCCCAGACGGCGAAATCGTGGATTATATCAACGACCATTCCATCCCGGCGATGGTGCTGACCGCGTCACTGGACGAACAGGTGCGCAAACAGATGTATCAAAAAGATATCATCGATTTTGTCACCAAAACCTCGGTCAATGACGTGCTTTATATCGTGGATCGGATCAAACGCATCCTCGCAAACCGCCGCCACAAGGTCATGATCGTCGATGACAGCGCCCCTACCCGCCACATGGTCGCCAAACTGCTTGCCAATCAGATGTTTCAGGTTATCCAGGCAACTGACGGCAAAGACGCTTTAAACAAACTCGACCACGATCCCGACACCCGCGTAGTCATCACAGATTACAATATGCCAGGCATCAACGGCGTGGATTTGACCTTAGAAATTCGCAAACACTACCACAAAGACGAGCTTGCCATCATTGCCATCTCGGGCGAAGACGATGAGCTGATCTCATCGCAGTTTCTTAAAATGGGCGCCACCGACTTTATCAAAAAACCTTTCAGCAGCGAAGAGTTTTATTGCCGCATCAACAATACCATCGAAATGCTTGATCTTATTGAAACGGTTACGCATATGCAAAACAGAGATTTTCTCACCGGCACGTACAACCGCACCTACTTTTTTGAAACGATGCGCAAAGAGTTTGCCGCCCTGCGCGAGGAACCCAGGGTCAATCTCGCCGTGGCCATGATCGATATTGACGATCTCAAAGATTTGGACAAAAAATACGGCCAAAACATCGGTGACAAAGCGGTCAAAACCGTGGGCAAGATATTGCTTGATGAAACCAAGGGCAGCGATATGGTCGCGCGCTTTGGCGGCGGGGAGTTTTGCGTGGTAAAAAAGCAGATCGGCAAAGAGGAAGCCTTTGACTTTTTTGACCGGCTTCGTTTTGAAATCCACTCTCAGGACCTTGGCAAAGATGAAGAGGACAATCCCCTAAGCTGTACGGTCAGCATCGGCGTTGACACCGAGTTTGAAGATACGATC
>CAYUAC010000174.1:0-2747 GCA_964442515.1 uncultured Campylobacterales bacterium
TTCCCACCAAAGCACCGTGGGTCATACAGGGTCCGGGTGAAAACGCGGGCGTAATCGACATCGGCGAAGGCATGGCCGCGGTTTTTAAGATGGAAAGCCATAACCACCCAAGTTATATCGAACCCTATCAGGGCGCTGCCACGGGTGTAGGCGGCATCCTGCGCGACATCTTTACCATGGGCGCCAGACCGGTCGCCAACCTCAACGCCCTGCGTTTTGGCGATGTGCTGGATAAAGGCAGCATCGGCCGCTACCAGCGCCACCTGGTCAGAGGCGTGGTTGAAGGCATCGGCGGATACGGCAACTGTATGGGCGTGCCTACCATCGGCGGTGAGACCAGCTTTGAATCCGTGTACAACGGCAATATCCTGGTCAACGCTTTTTCACTGGGCCTTGCTAAAAGCGATGAAATCTTTTACGGCAAAGCAGAAGGCATCGGCAACCCCGTCATTTACGTCGGTTCAAAAACGGGCCGTGACGGTCTTGGCGGCGCGGTGATGAGTTCTGACAGTTTCACCGAAGAGAGCAAAAGCCTGCGCCCGACGGTACAGGTGGGTGATCCCTTTACAGAAAAGCTGCTGCTGGAAGCGTGCCTGGAACTGTTTCAAACCGATCACGTCATCGGTATTCAGGATATGGGCGCGGCAGGTCTTACCTCTTCATCTTTTGAGATGGCGGGCCGAAGCGGCAGCGGCATGGTGATGCATCTTGACAGGGTGCCAGCGCGCGAAGAGGGGATGACGCCCTATGAATTCATGCTCAGCGAATCCCAGGAGCGGATGCTGCTGTGCGCGAAAAAAGGCAGCGAACAGGAAATCATCGATATCTTTGAGAAATGGGACCTTGACGCCGCGGTCGTGGGCGAAGTCACTGATACCGGCGATATCGAACTGTTTTGGCACGGTGAAAAATGCGCGCAGGTTCCCGTGGACCCGGTCAGCGAGGAAGCGCCGGTACTGGACCGCCCCACAAAGCGTCCGGCGTATCTGGATCAGTTGGCGCAATTTGATTTTAACGCCCTTGAGAAAAAAGACAACCAAAGCGCGTATGAAACCATGCTTGGCAGTATGGAAGTGGTGGATAAAGCCTGGATTTATGAGCAGTATGACTCTATGGTACAAACCAATACCCAAAAGCATCCGGGAAGTCTTGATGCCAGCGTAATCAGGGTCAAAGAAAACGGCAAAGCCCTGGCTATGAGCAGCGACTGCAACCCGAGACAGTGTTATATCGACCCCGAAATCGGCGGCGCGCTGACGGTGGTTGAAAGCGGCCGAAACGTGGCCATGACGGGGGCTAAGCCTTTAGCTATCACCGACTGCCTTAACTTTGGCAACCCCGAAAAACCCGAAATCATGTGGCAGTTTGCCAAAGCCACCGAAGGGATCAAGCAGGCGTGTGAAAAGTTAAACACTCCCGTTGTCAGCGGCAACGTATCGCTGTATAACGAAACTGACGGCACCAGTGTCTACCCCACGCCGACCGTGGCGATGGTGGGACTTAATGATGACGCGCAAAAAGTCCTTCCAAGCTATTACTCCAAAGAGGGAGAAAGCATCTATCTGGTCGGGGAGACAAAAAGCGATTTTGGCGCGAGCCTGTATCTTAAAGAGGTGTATGGGCAAGTAACCGGAACGCTTGCTAAGATTGATTTTGACAAAGAGCTTGCCCTTTGGTCGCTTATCATCGAAGCCAACAAAGCCGGCACCATCAGCGCGGCCAAAGATGTCAACATCGGCGGTGTGGCGATCGCGCTTTCAAAGATGGCTGCTAAAGCGGGTATCGGCATTGAGGCTCAAATGAGCGTGAACAGCGCCGAAGATATCTTCAGTGAAAGTTATTCACGCGCGCTGGTGGCCGTTAAAAACGAAATAGCGTTTGAGAAGATGGCAAATGACAAAGGCTTGCAGATTGAAAAGATCGGCACCACCGGCGGCAATACACTGAAACTTAATGATATCAGTATGGATCTGGATACGCTTCAAGCGATCTATTTTGACACCTTTGCCAAAGCGATCGAACAAGACCTCTAAGCTATGGCGGTTAAATTTGTTCCCTACAAAGGGTTTGAATACAAACTCTCCTACAGCCTGCACAACCCCGGCTGTCAAAAAGCGCTGCTTTTTCTGCACGGCTGGGGCAGCAACAAAGAACTCATGGAGCAAGCTTTTAAGGACTGTTTTGCCCACTACTCTCACATCTATCTGGATCTGCCCGGATTTGGCCGCTCCAACCACTGCCTTGCTTTAAACACCGCTGATTACGCAGCGATCACCAAAGCGTTCACGGAGCTTTTTGATTATGAGGTAGAGGCCGTGTTTGGCCACTCTTTTGGCGGAAAAGTAGCGACACTGCTTAAACCAAAAAGCCTTGTACTGCTTTCCAGTGCGGGGGTCATAGAGCCAAAACCCTTTGGGGTAAAAGCAAAGATAGCGCTGTTTAAACTCCTAAAGCCCCTGGGCTTTGCCAGATTTAGAAGGTTTTTTGCCAGCAAAGATGCTGCGGGTATGGATGAAGTGATGTATCAAACCTTTAAAAACGTCGTCGATGAGGATTTTACCGCCGCTTTTTCGGCTTGTACAAGCAAAACTTTAATCTGCTGGGGGAGTGAGGATAAAGCAACCTCACTGCAAAGCGGGCAAAAAATCGCTGATTTGATCCCAAACAGCCGTTTTTGCCCGCTGCCCGGGGACCACTACTTTTTTCTGCGCCGTGCAAAAGAGGTAGAAAAAGAGTTTAATGCTTTT
>CAYUAC010000175.1:0-2704 GCA_964442515.1 uncultured Campylobacterales bacterium
AGAATATCAAAAACTAAAAGAGATAGATACAGTCAACTTTTTAAAAAATATTCAAAACAGATAAACCTCAAAGTTTCCAAAACGACACTACATGTCTAAACCCTATGCCATACTTCTACAAGTGTTAAAAACTGTTTTATGCAACAAGGCCGTCACTCTTTGTCAAGTTGGCGTTTACGCCGATAGCAAAAACGGATTTTATCAACCCGTACAGCAGCATCAAAAACAGCAGCGGAAAAAAGATCGCTTTGAAAACAAAAGCTATGAGCAGATGCAGTACATGGTCGCTTACCTGTGCCGCGCTTTTTTTGTATTGGGCCAGTTTTTGTTTGTAAAAGTCGTAATTAAAGATGTTGCTTAAGCCTTCAAAGAAGCTTGTATCTCTTTGCAGGGTCTGGGCGGTGGTGGCATTGATCTGCCCGGTACTTTGCGTGATCTGGGTTTGAAGGGCGCTGATATTATACTCTTTTTTGACGTAGTTTTCGTATACGTGGGCATTAAGCAGCGCCATCAGCGGGATGCTAAAGCGCAAAAACACCAGCACCGCCGCGGATTTAAAAACAACGCGGCGGACCCTGCGGTCGTTTTTAAAACGAAGATAGAGCAAAATATTGCCTGCTGCAAGGGTTAGGATAAACAGTGCCTGAAAAAAAGGACCTGTTACAATCAGCAGCAGGATTTTCTGGACGCCGAGGGAGGCAATACTTGCCAGCATCACCCAGGAAAAGCGCTCGACCAAGTCATTGATGGGATCAAGGACTTCCCCGATGGTAAAGGTAACTCCCGGGGGTCCCACCTCCGTGCCCTGTGCCAGGGAAACGGCGGCATTAAGCCCCTTGGAGACGCCAAACACTACGGTGGCTTCATGCAATCCCTCCGTGATCATCTGCTCTCCGCGGCTGTCTATGGAAGCGTGCAAAGCCGCAACAAGCAGCAAAGCAGAGATAAGCGTTACAAAAATCCTGCCCGCATTGCGCGCAAAAAAAGCGTTCACGATACACCGTCGTCGCTGTCATCACGCGGATCAAGATGCATATTGATAATCCACTCTTTGTCCGGGTCCAGTTGTCTGATCTTTTCATTGATGGCGTCGCTGATATCGTGGGCATCTGCCAGCAGAATCTGTTCGTCAAAGACCAGATGAGCATCCACGAAATGGCGGTTGCCGCTGGCTCTGGTGCGCAGATCGTGGTAGCTTCGCACGCGGCTGTCTTTGGTGATGATACGCTCGATTTGTTCCACCAAAGCGTCATCCAAAGCGATATCCATCAAGTTTAACACCCCCGTTTTGATCAACCCCAAAGCGGAATAAATAATATACAAAGATATCGCGATCCCCAAAATACTGTCGATGAGATAAAACTGCGTAAAATAGATAACAGCTAATGAGATCAAGATAACGGCGTTGCTGTACAGGTCGGTCTTGTAGTGCAGGGCGTCGGCTTTGATAACGATGTTGTCAGTCTTTTTGGCCACATAGTTTAAAAACAGTACCAGCCCGAGCGTAACAAAAAAGGAGATAACCATCACCGTCAGCGACGAGTTCAGTGATGTCAGCTTCTGGTTGTCGATAATGTTTTGGATAGATTGGTAGAAGATAAACAGGCCCGAAGCGGCGATAATAACCCCCTCGGCTACGCCCGCGATCCCCTCGATCTTGCCTCTGCCGTAGTTAAACGTGTCATCGGCTGGTTTTTCGGCGTTTTTGATCGCAAAGTAGTTGAATAAAGAGATGCCAAGATCAAGCAGCGAGTCGATCGCGGAGGCAAGTACCGCCACCGAACCGCTGATGACGCCGAAAATGAGCTTGATACAGGCTAATAAAAACGCCACCAGTGAGCTGACGACGGTTGCTTTTTTCTGCAGGGTCATAAATGGATATCCTTATTAATAATGGTATAATTATATCTTTATCTGAATTAATCAATTATTAAAGGATTTATAATGTGCATCTTTTGTCAAATCTTGGACGGCCAGATACCAAGTAATAAAGTCGATGAAAATGAAGACTTTTACGCCTTTCACGATATCCACCCGCAGGCTCCCATCCACGTACTCATCATTCCAAAGCAGCATGTGGAGTGCTTCCAGCATACAAGCGGTGAAACGATGGCGAAGATGACGCCTTTTATCCAGGATGTGGCCAAAAAGCTTGGCCTGGACGCGGACGGTTACCGCCTTATTACCAACAACGGCGACGACGGCGGTCAGGAGGTAAAACACCTGCATTTTCACCTGCTTGGGGGAACCAAACTCAAATGGGACCGGATGGTTGCCGATCCAAAGGCTGAAAATATCTAGATGGGCAGCTTTTTACTCATCTTTGCCTCGTTAGGGTTTGGATACGTCCTTAACAGACGGGGCGTGTTTGATAAAAAAAGCGCCGATACGCTTAATCGCTTTGTGATCTATATCTCGCTGCCGGCGATGGTACTGTATCAGGTGCCAAAGCTGGAACTTGGCAGCGATATCTTGCTGCCCGCACTCATGCCATGGGGTGTTATGGCCCTCAGTGCCGGTGCGGTGTGGCTGCTGTCCAGGCTTTATGGCTGGTCTTCTTCGCTGACGGGGGCGCTGATGCTTGTGGCAGTGCTTGGCAATACCTCCTTTTTAGGCATTCCCCTTGTCTCAAGCTATTACGGCCAGGAAGCGCTTGGCTACGTCATGGTATATGATCAGTTTGGTACGTTTTTAGCCCTGGCGG
>CAYUAC010000176.1:0-2700 GCA_964442515.1 uncultured Campylobacterales bacterium
TGAAAAGTTTTTGGGCCAAAAGATACAGCAAAATACCAACAGGCAGAGCAATGAGCATCGAACCGGTCATGACCGTATTGTTAAACGCGGTGAGCTTTAACAGCGGCAGATTGTATAAAAATGTAAAAAAGCTCTCCAGTGAGGGCGCAGTGAGCACCGCTTTGCCAAGCAGCGCAAACAGCGGATCAAGCAAAAATCCCACAAAAGAGAAAAACGCGAAAGAAAGCAGAAAGAGACCAAAATGAATCCGAAAGATAAAAGCGATCAAAAAGATCACAATGCCCGCGACGCTCAGAGTGGGGATCAACCCCGCAACCGCACCCAGTACAAGCGCCATACTCAGCGCTTTTGTCGAATTCGCACTGTTAAGCGCGAACCAAAACTTTCTCAATGCGTCAAACATGATTATTTGCCTTTATACGCTGTATTGAGCGTGAGATAATTGACCAGAATTGAAAGTTCTTTGAGTTTAAGGTCTTTTTTCATCTGCGTCTGAAAGTATTCAAAATCAAAGTTGGTTTCACCCATATAGCTGTACACGCTGTCTGCGACATTTTCATTCTGGCGTTTATAGGCAAGCAGTTTACGCATAATATCTTCCAGCCAGTAGCGTATCATCGCATCAAGCTGCTGCTGAATCGTTTTTTCCTTGCCGTCTTTGACGGGTGCATCTTTGACCTTTTGGACCAGGATGTTGATTTTGAGTTTATCAACCATATAGAAAAAGAGTTCGGCCACTTCCATGAAGGTGTGTTCGCTGCTGTGTTCGATAATAAGGATATCGGTTACCAGTTTGACATAATGGATCTTGGCGAAAAAATCATCAATCGTTTCATTTCCGGTGGAGAAAACGGGCTTATCGGCGATATTTTTCAAAACCTCGTTGAGGCTATCTCTGTGGGACAAAATCGATTCGAAATTGATATCTTCCTTATTCATCGTTAGCATCGCCCCAAGGCCGTAATCTATAGAATCTTCGATCTCAATAAGCATTTTATACTGCTTTGACGCGGGCATCGCAAAATCGTTGCGAAAGATTTCAAAGCGCACGTCGTTGCAGCCAAAGAGTTCATTCATGATCAGATAAGATTTGATCTTAAGTAAAAAGTGTTCATGGCCCAGTCTGCCGTAATCATGGATAAAGGTGCTGCCGTGGAAATTGATCAGCTTATTGGCAATCACCGTGGCGATAATTTCGCGTTTGAGCGGATGGTGCTTGATCTGGTCTTCAAAGGAAACGATAAAGGTTTTTGGAAAATACTTGTACAGATAGATCTCAAAATCTTTGTTGTCGATCATGGTAGAACGAAGCAGTTCGTTTTTGATAAAAATCTTGCTATACAGCGTCAATACCGCAAGCAGCGGCCGGATAATTTTTCCGTTACGAAAACGTAACTCTTCTACAGCAAAGCTTTTTTTGTTGAAAAAATCCAGATGCTGGGCCAGTACGTCCAGCGTTTTTTCAAACTTATGGCTGTCGTAACTGCTTCGTTCCTCATCCAGGGAGATGCTCAGTGATTGAAAATAGTTGGTCCAAAGCACGCTGTTGACTACGTGGGGCGTCAACTCTTCCAAGACTTCGTATTTGTTGTCCACCAGGTTTTTCCGCTCCAGGATATTCAATAAAATTTTAAAGTTGACTTCATGATCACTGGTATCAACGCCTGCGGAGTTGTCGATACTGTCAAGGTTGACCTTGCCGCCTTTAAGCGCGTACTCGACCCTGGCTTTCTGAGTCAGTCCAAGATTGCCGCCTTCGCACACGCAGTAGGCTTTGAGTTCATTGGCATCGATTCTAACGTATTCGTTTTCTTTATCCCCTACTTCGATATCACTTTCGTCGCTGCTTTTGATATAGGTTCCGACCCCTCCGTTATAAAGCATATCGACTTTGAGCGTAAGCAGCTTTTTAGCAAGTTCGTCGGCATTGATCGTTTTGGTTTTTATCTTAAGCAATTCCCTGATCTGGGGAGTGGGAGTGATGTTTTTCTCATTTCTTCGATACACCGTGCCGCCTTTTGAAAACGCTTTGTACTCACTCCAGGAACCGTTTTTGGCGCAAAAGAGACGTTTTCTTTCCTCATAAGAGGTTTTTGGGTCCGGATCGGGGTCGATAAAAATCTCTTTGTGACTGATGGCGCCGTAGAGTTTGAATTTGTCGCTTTCAATCATTCCGTTGCCAAACACGTCGCCGTTCATCGAACCGATCCCCACAACCGAAATGCTGTCTTTATAAAAATCCAATCCCTTTTCTATGAAAAAGCGAAAGACCGATCTGATGGAACCTTTTGCGGTAACACCCAGTTTTTTGTGGTGGTAGCCGTTGCTGCCCCCGCTGGCAAACGCGTCATCCAGCCAGTAGTTTCGCAGGCGCGAAATCTCATTGGCCGTGTCGCTCATGGCCGAAGTGCCCTTGTCGGCAGCAACGACAAAGTATGGATCATCGCCGTCGTAAGCGATGATTTTATCATCTTTGATAATTCGGTCATCTTTTTGGTTATCCACCACATCCAGCAGCGCGTTGATATACTGACTGTAGTAACCGCTGAAAGCTTCTTTGTCTACTCCCTTGTGGTGGATGATAAATCCGCCTTTGGAACCGTTTGGAATGATGACGGCGTTTTTACCTTCCTGGGCGGTCATGAGAGATTTGACTTCATCCCTGAAATCATCCCTGTCACTCCATCTCAGTCCACCGCG
>CAYUAC010000177.1:0-2662 GCA_964442515.1 uncultured Campylobacterales bacterium
GTAGCGCCAAAACGCTGGCCCGTGCGGTGGATGGCTGAGATGAGCTTTTGGGCGGTGACGGTGACTTCCACCTGCTTTACTTCGCCTCTTTGGCAGTTGTCACACACATCTTCGCATGCTGCTATATTGTCTCCGAAATACTCGGCCACAAACTCATGGCGGCAGCGGCTTGTGCAGCAGAAGCTGGCCATCGCCTGCAGCTTTTGCAGCCCGTGGGCGTGGGTGCGTTCATCACCGTTATGCAGCACCAGTCTTCGTTTTTGCACCTCATCGCTTTTTTGGTATAAAAGCAGCGCGTAGCTTGGGGCTCCGTCACGGCCCGCGCGTCCAATCTCCTGATAATACCCTTCCAGCGTTTTTGGCATGGAGGTGTGGATCACGTAGCGGATATTGGCTTTGTCGATGCCCATGCCAAAAGCGATCGTTGCCACCACGATATCAACGGTATCGTAGATAAAGGCTTCATGCACGCTTTGGCGTTTGCGCTGCTCCATGCCCGCGTGGTACGCCAGTGCGTTGTAGCCTTTCTTGGCCAAAAACTCCGCCAGGTTTTCACTCTCTTTTCTGGTGTAGGTATAGATAATGCCCCGCTCACTAGCAAACTGCTGTAAAAATGAAAGAATCTGCGAGCGGCCCCCGCTTTGGCGCTGCTGGACGTGGATGTGCAGATTGGGCCGGTAAGCTTTGGCTTTGATGCGCCTGGGGTCTTTCAGGTGCAGCGTGCGGATGATATCATCCTGAACCTTGGCCGTAGCCGTTGCCGTAAAAGCCGCTACCGGGATACTTGGAAAGGATTCTTTTAAAATATCCAGCCGCCGGTAATCGCTTCGAAAGTCATGCCCCCACTCGCTGAGACAGTGGGCTTCATCGATGACAAAGAAATTAAGCTTTACAGTAGAAAGCAGGCTCAAAAAGTTTGGATGCAGCCGCTCGGGCGCGACATAGAGCAGCTTAAGCTGGGAATTGGCGATTTTGTAATAGATTTCTCGGATCTCTTCGCTTTTTTGCGACGAACTGATCATCTGTGCCGCGATGCCGTTTGCCTGCAGTGCTGCGACCTGATCCTGCATCAGCGCAATAAGCGGTGAAATCACCACCGTCAACCCATCCATCAAAAGCGTGGGCAGCTGGTAACACAGCGATTTGCCCCCGCCTGTGGGCAACACCGTCAGCAGGTCCCTGCCCTGCAGAGGCGCATCGACCGCTTCTTCCTGAAGATCTCTGAAACTATCAAATCCGAAATACTCTTTTAGTACGCGCTTTTTTTCATTCATAAACGCCATTGTATCCTTTTTTCAAATCTGATATACTGAAACAAACAGGAAAAAAAGGAGAAAAAATGCAACACGAACTCATGCAACTGCCCTTTGCTAAAAACGCGCTAGAACCCCACATCTCAAGTGAAACGATCGATTATCACTACGGCAAACACCATGCAACGTATGTCAAAAAGCTCAACGGGCTTGTTGAAAAAGATTCTTCACTGCAGGGAAAAAGTTTGATCGAATTGATTAAGACCCAGACCGGAGGCGTTTTTAACAACGCCGCACAGGTTTATAACCACGACTTTTACTGGCATTGTCTGGAACCCAATGATCAAGAGGGTCCCTCGCCTAAGCTCAAAGAAGCGATGGAGCGTGATTTTGGAAGCGTGGATGCGTGTATTGAAAAATTCACCCAGACTGCGGCGACCCTTTTTGGCTCGGGCTGGACGTGGCTGAGTGTTGACCAGGAAGGGAAACTGCAGGTGGAAAAAACATGCAACGCCAATACCCCGATCCGCCACGGCAGATTGCCGCTTTTGACCTGCGATGTATGGGAACACGCTTTTTATATCGATTATCGCAATGACAAACCCGGTTATATTGAAAAATGGTGGGAGCTTGTCAACTGGAAATTTGTCTCTGACAATTTTGAGAAAGCCCTGAAAGAAGATAACGGCTTTATCGGCAACTGCAACGACAACTCCGTCGTATGCGAATATATCGACCAGCTGCAAGCAGGCGAGCGGATTTCAACCTAGCTTGAAACCTTTTGGATCAAGCTTGTAAAAATCCTTGAGCGTGTTGTATACCTTAGGAAAGTGGGTATGCAACTGACGGGGCTTTTGAAAAAACAGCTCCGTGGCCACGGCGAAAAACTCAGCCTCATTACCTGCCGCGTAGGAGCCAAAGAGTTTGTAGCGGCCTAAAAAGCGGTTTTTAAGACTTTTGGCATTGAGCTTTTCATATACCGGATAAATCGTCTTGGCCCACTGGGCATGCAGCGAGGGTTCCAGCGGAGGTTCACCGTCGGCATGCCCGCTTTGAAAATCCAACTCGTGGGCGAATTCATGGATGATGACGTTGTGCATGCCAAAATGCCTGGCTTCCTTTTTGCCGCTGTGCCATGAGATCACCACGGTATCTTCACTGCTTTGGCCCTCTAAAATAAACTTTTCTTTGCTAAACACGCCGCCGTAAGCCCGAACTTCTTTGGCAATAAATTCATAAGGGTACACCAGCACCGTGGAAACATTACCAAACCTTCTGCCGTTGCCCACACAAAGCAGACACGCGAAAAACGCGATCACCACTTTCATCTGTACGGTTACGTCTGTGTAAATCCCTTCCCACTCTTTTTCTTCTATAAACAGCTGCAGATGGTAATGCATCTTTTGCTG
>CAYUAC010000178.1:0-2659 GCA_964442515.1 uncultured Campylobacterales bacterium
GGGCTTTGTGTATTTGCCCATCAGCGTCGTTACTCTTTTTTGATGCAGCTTTGGCTGCACCTGCAAAAGAAAGCCTCGCTGAGTGAACAAATCCACAAAGCTATGTTCAATCTATGGTTACGCAAGAAGTCTATTATACTAAGACAAGGGGAACACATATGAAATCAATTTTTAGAGAATACGATATCAGGGGCATTTTTGAAAAAGAGTTAAACCGCCAATCAGTGACCAATATCGGCTACCGACTGGCTCAGGAAACAAAAAAGCGGGTACATGGGGCACAGTATATCGCCGTGGGTTATGACGCCAGAACGCATTCGCCCACGCTTTTATCCTGGCTGAGCAGCGGTATTAATCATGCGGGTTTAGAAGTGCTGGATATGGGGCTTGTACCCACGCCGGTAAATTATTTTAGCAATTACTGCGAATTTGAAGGCAAACGTTCCGACGCGTCGATTATGATCACGGGATCACACAACCCGCCCGAGTACAACGGTTTTAAAATCACGATTGACAAGCAGCCGTTTTTCGGTGAAGATATCTACGCGCTTGGTGCCCTGATCGATTCGGATATTAAGCAGCTGCCTGATAATGACAAAACGATTGCCGTTGATGCAAAGCAGCGCTATATCGATTATATCGTGGAGCAGTTTGCACACTTGAAACTGCAGGATCAATCCTTTGTCTTTGACTGCGGCAACGGCGCAGCGGGGGTCGTACTGGATGCGATTTTGACCCGGCTTAATATCAGTGCCGAAGTGCTTTATGAAGACCCCGACGGTACTTTCCCCAACCATCACCCCGATCCCAGCGACGCCAAAAACCTGCTTGATATCAAAGAAGAACTCAGCAGCGGCGAATATACCCTCGGTTTTGCCTACGACGGTGACGCCGATCGCATCGCGGTCCTGAGCCAGAAATACAACTTCAAAGGCGACATGCTGGCTGTGATGTTTGCCAAAAATATCAAAGACCCCGTTGTAGTAGGGGAAGTGAAGTGTTCGCAGGTGATGTATGATGCGATCAATGCCATCGGCAGCGCGCACATGTACAAAACAGGCCACAGCAACCTCAAAGTCAAGATCAAAGAACTTGACGCGTCACTGGCGGCAGAAGTCAGCGGGCACCTGTTTTTTAACGACCGCTATTTCGGCTTTGATGACGCTATTTACGCCACGATGCGTACTCTGGAGCTGGTGGATGCGGGCTTTGATCTTGACAGTGAGTATGAAGCCCTGCCAAGTGTGTACGTCACCGATGAGATCAATATCGAAACCACCGAGGAGAAAAAGTTTGACATTATCGAAGGGTTGAAGCAAAAGCTGCAAAACCCGCCTGAGGGCTTTCCGCCGCCCAAAGAGGTCGTCGCCGTAGACGGCGTGCGTGTAATCTTTGAGCAGGGCTGGGGGCTGGTCAGGGCCAGCAACACTACGCCAAAGCTTGTCACCCGTTTTGAAGCCAAATCCAAGCAAGCGGCCAAAGCGTACCAAAAAGCGCTGATGGATCTGTTGCAAGATTTGCTGTAAGGAGCCACCATGATACAGATATTTAACGCCATTGCCAATATCGCGGTCCACATCGAAAAAGACGTTTTTAAAAACTGTTCTGATTTTTTGGACAACGCCGATGAAGCCCGGATGCATCAAAAAGTGTTTGCCCACTGCCAAAAGATCATAGAGGGCGAATTTGGCCGGGTGAAAAACGCAAAAGAGGTCATCAGTCAGGACAGTAAAGCTTGCTGCGTGCGCAACGAGGGCGGCAAATACGTTATTACGTATAAAGCCATTGACAATATCGAGCTTTTGGATTTGAACTTTTCGCTTGGATCGATCTTTGGGATTTATGAACAAAGTATCGATGCGACCAATCTCAAAGCCGCGGTTTATATCACCTACGGCCCCACCTTCGGGCTGGTCTTTGCCTCCAAAGACGAAGGCGTGAAATTTTTCAGCTACGAAGGCGGCGAATTTGTGCAGCAGGAGAGTCTGGAGTTAAAAACCAAAGGCAAGATCAACTCCACCGGCGGGTACAGACCCGGCTGGAGTGCAGAGCACGAAGCACTGATGCGACAGTTTTTTGACCGGGGGTACAGGCTGCGTTTTAGCCAGTCGCCCGCTCTTGATACGCACCAGATTCTTTTTAAAAAAGGCGGCATCTACAGCAATCCCGCTACAGGCCGTGATCCGCAGGGGCAGTTTGAACTGGCTTTTGAAGCGTATCCGCTTAGCTTTATCATCGAACTTGCCGGCGGAGAAGCCATTGACGGCAAAGAGGCCATCTTACAAAAGCCGCTGCAAAGCCTGCATGAAAAAACTCCGATCTATTTTGGATCAAGTGAAGAGATTACGCAAGTCAAAAAGGCACTCAAATGAGAAAAAGCAAGATTGTAGCTACCGTCGGTCCCGCAACGGAGGATGAAAAGAGTTTAAAACGGCTCATTCAAGAAGGTGTGGACGTGTTTCGGCTCAACTTTTCCCACGCCGATCATGCGTACCACGGCGCGGTGATAGAGCGCATCAGAAAAGTCAGTACCGAGCTTGGCACCCAGGTAGCTATTTTGCAAGATATCTCGGGGCCAAAGATCCGGGTAGGGCATTTAGACAGCCCCATCAGCCTGCAAAAGGGTGACATCCTGACACTGAGTAAAGACACCGTCGAT
>CAYUAC010000179.1:0-2648 GCA_964442515.1 uncultured Campylobacterales bacterium
CCGAAGCGTTATGCTATATGCACCCGCAAGATTCCAAAAAACACGGCGTCAAGCAGGGGGAACTGTGCTGGGTAGAAAGCCGAAGAGGCAAGGTCAAAGCAAGAGTGGAAACCAGAGGCAGAAACAGACCCCCAAGAGGGCTGGTCTTTGTTCCGTGGTTTGATGAGAAAGTATTCATCAACAAAGTGTGCTTGGATGCGACCTGCCCGCAGTCAAAACAGACTGATTTTAAAAAATGCGCGGTCAAAATCTATAAAGCCTAAGCAGCCAAAAAGAAACAAAAAGGTGTATTGTCTTGAACAATAATCAACCAAACAAAAAAGCCGCGCCAAAAAACGGCCAGCGGCGCAAATTTTTGCTGGGTACGGCCAGAGCAGCGGGTTTAGCAGCCCTTGGCGGACTTGTATGGAGTGCGTATCTGGACGAAGCCACCGCCAGCCAGCTGCTGTTGCGGCCTCCGGGGGCTTTGGATGAAAGCGAGTTTTTAGCTACCTGTATCAAATGCGGGATGTGTGTGGAAAACTGCCCCTATGATACGCTGATGCTTGCTAAACCCGGAGATAACAAACCCGTGGGCACGCCGTATTTTATCGCCAGGGATATTCCCTGCTATATGTGTCCCGATATTCCATGCGTTCCGGTGTGCCCCACCGGCGCGCTGGATGAGGCCAAGGTCAGCACAGAGGGCGAACTTGATATCAACAAAGCCCGAATGGGACTGGCGATAGTAGACCAGGAAAACTGTATCGCCTACTGGGGGATACAGTGTGATGCGTGTTACAGAGCGTGTCCGTTGATGGATGAAGCTATTACGCTGGAATATTCCAGAAACGAACGTACCGGCAAGCACGGGATGCTGACGCCCACCGTTCACAGCGACGTGTGTACCGGATGCGGTTTGTGTGAAAGAGCGTGCGTCACCGAAAAGCCCTCTATTATTATCCTGCCACATGAAGTCGTGCAGGGTAAAGCGGGCAGTCACTATATCAAAGGCTGGGACAGCGAAGATGACAAGCGGGTCAAAGACGCCTTTGGCGAAGAGACCCGGACAGGCCTTAGCAGCAGGGACGCTGAAGATTCACTCAATGATATGGGAGGATTGTTAGATGAGTAGATTATATGACAAATACCGTTTTCTGATCCTTCGCCGTATCGTTCAGCTTGGCCTGCTGTTTTTATATATCGCGGCCAATGTCTGGGGATGGAAGATTTTGCAGGGCAACCTGAGTTCATCTTTGATCCTTGAAACCGTTCCGCTGGCTGATCCCTACGCGGCATTGCAAATGTTTGCCGCAGGCTCGGCAATGGCGGCCAACCTGCTCATAGGCGCCGCGATTATCACGGGATTTTATATGATCATCGGCGGCAGGGCGTTTTGTTCCTGGGTGTGTCCGGTCAATATGATCACCGACCTTGCCAATTTCTTACGAAGAAAGCTTGGCATAGACCGTATTCATAAAAAGCAGCCATCATCCAGAAATATGCGCTACTGGGTGCTTGGCCTTGGCCTTGTGCTCTCGTTTGCCCTTGGCGTGACGGCCTTTGAGTTTGTTTCGCCTATCGGGATGACGCACAGAGGCATCATTTTTGGCTTTGGGTTCGGCCTGGCGGCGATGCTGGTGATCTTTTTGTTTGATCTTTTTGTTTTAAAAAACGGCTGGTGCGGCCATATCTGCCCCCTTGGCGGGTTTTACTCGCTGATTGGCAGATTCAGTTTTATCAGGGTCCATCACGATGAATCAAAATGCACCGCGTGCATGAAATGTAAACTCATCTGCCCTGAAGATCAGGTTCTTGACATGATCGGCAAGGAAAGTGCTCCGGTCGTGTCCGGAGAATGTATTAACTGCGGTAGATGCATCGAAGTGTGTGATGATGACGCGCTGGAGTTTAGTATAAAAAATTTGCGCACAAACGCAAAAAAAGAGGAGAGTAGCAATGAAACGAAGTAATAAATTCACAGCAGCACTGATCGCCGCGTCGGCGGCAGCGCTGTTAATGAGCGGATGTATGGGACAACAGCAAAACCAGAAAGCTTCACAGCAGACACAGGTTCCCACGCTAGAAGAAGAGGGACTGGGATTAAGACATACCTCTTTGCTGGATGAAACTGTAACCCGGCCAAATCCAACAAGATATTCTCAGGCGGCAGCCGGGACAAGCCAAACGTATACCAGAGCGTTTCAGGATGCGCCGCCGATGATTTCGCACAGCGTTGAGGGGATGCTGCCGGTATCAAGAAACAATAATCAGTGTACCGCGTGTCACATGCCGAATGTAGCACCCTCGGTAAACGCCACACCGATTCCTGACTCGCACTTTTTGGATATGCGACCAAAACATGAGTATAGCAACGGAAAGTTTGTAAAAGTCACGGATGAAATGAAAAATGATACTTCAGTGAAAAAAATCGACGATCTTTCAGGATCGCGCTTTAACTGTACGCAGTGCCATGCGCCGCAAAGTCAGGGTGAACTGGCGGTTGAAAATACTTTTGAACCCGAGTTTACCAGCAAAGACGGCAAAAACAGATCTTCCTGGAGTGGAAGCAAGCTTCATGAAGGTTTAGATACAATCATGGAATAGTCAAAAAGAAGGTTTTTACCTTCTTTTTGCACCCGGGAAAAGGGAAACAATGAACAGTAGAC
>CAYUAC010000180.1:0-2567 GCA_964442515.1 uncultured Campylobacterales bacterium
ACTGAGTGTCCGAATACTAACCGACTGGCCGTCCGAATGTTGTCGGCGTATGCATATTGAAACATTGACAAATCTCCATGAAAATCTAGGATCATTGCTTGAACCGAAACAAACGTTGTATTGAAACCGAGGCGGTGTTTGATCTTCGGGACAGAGAGATGCCTTGAACCGAAACAAACGTTGTATTGAAACATTTCAATCAGACGCTTATCTATTTCCTCAATGCGCCTTGAACCGAAACAAACGTTGTATTGAAACAATTAATACAGTGGTAAAGCAAGATCCTGCAAATTTCTTGAACCGAAACAAACGTTGTATTGAAACCGATAATAAAAACCGATAATCTCTGAATAAATGCACTTGAACCGAAACAAACGTTGTATTGAAACTTGCAACATTCACCAGGTCAACCCTATAATCATCTGCTTGAACCGAAACAAACGTTGTATTGAAACGCCAAAAATTGATGATATGCAATCTAAGCAAAACCTTGAACCGAAACAAACGTTGTATTGAAACAATAAGAGGCGTGCCGACAAAAGATGGAATGTGTTTTCTTGAACCGAAACAAACGTTGTATTGAAACTGGCTTTTTATGTACAAAAGTGGAACAATGGGCAGCTTGAACCGAAACAAACGTTGTATTGAAACCATTACTACGCGCAGATACAACACCAGCTTTTTTGCCTTGAACCGAAACAAACGTTGTATTGAAACAAGTAGTTTGTTGCATTTGCAACGACCGGGCGCAGCACTTGAACCGAAAAATATATGTATTATGAATACTGTTTTATTTGACACTATCCACTGAGACGCTACAATATTTTATAAGATAGGTATGTAAAAAGGATACGCATGATTGATACGACACTTGCAGACTTAAGAAATTCCAGTGAATTTTTTGACAAAAAGAGATATTTCATATCTATGACGGTAGAAAAAAACAGGATCTGGGCTATTTTGTCCCAAAGTATTTTCAAAAAGAGTTTGAAGAATTTATCAGTAAAGTTGAAGCAGATAAAAAGAAAACGCTATTACAGCGTGTGGCAAAAGCGCAACAAAAAAACCCTATAGAACAAGGCAGTGAAAATGACGGACTTGAATAAGCGTGGCCGGCTACTGCTACAAAGCCATCGCGTAAACCAAAACAAAGATTTCACTAAAACCCTTGAACAAGCAACACACCGATATTCACATAATTTTACGCATCCGGCACTGTACTGAAAGTAAACGTTTCATCTATATCACTAAAGTCATACCGAAGCGGTGCCAGTTTGTTTTGAAACGTGTACGCATCGCCGTAGTCAAAAAAGTTTTCATAGCGTGAGTGTATATCGGGTATCGGGGTGGCGTGCTTGATCGGGCACCAGTGCTGTTCGGTGCGCGCGGCAACTTCTCTGACAAAACTGATCAATCCGTTAAAATATCCACAGTACAGACAGTTGAGCTTTTGAATATTATTCAGATAAAAAAGCTTGTGGCGGTCCAGTACTATATAATCACCTCTTTTAACTTTTGGAATCTTATACACAGGAAAGCAGATCGCCTGGTACAGGCTCACAAAAATATCCAGCACGATTGCGGGCAGCAGCACCGCCCAGATCACGGGAACGGTCAAAAGCACCGACAGTTTGGCTTTGTATACGTATTTAAAGGAGTTTGTTACCTCTTTTTTATACGCTTTGATACGTTCGCGGCTGAGTTTGAAGCGCTTGTTTTTGAGGTCGTAATAAAACCGCTCTCTGTTTTTGCCGTACTCTTCGCGCAGCTGCGCTTCCAAGTCTCTGATCTGTTGTATCAGCTTGCTTATTCTACTGTTTTCACCGTTCAAGTGCTTTTCCTTTATACGCCGTGCGTATCGTCAAATACGCGGATATGCAGTCGGTCGCAATAGCGAAACCCGTGTTGCAAACAAAAAGCAAAAACAGACTTGTCGTTTTGCCACAGCTGTCCTCTGTCCGCGCCGACGGGCATACAAAAAATCTCTTTGTCATAAGCTCCCGTAATTGTATCGATCTCATCTTTGGCACTGCCCTCTACCAGCGCTTTATCCAGCGTAAATTTAAAAAAGCTCTCTTTACAATGCGCGGCGATTGCTTCGACTGCCCGGGGATTAAGGCGCTTTTTTTCACTTTCGCCGCTGTTGCTTAGCTTTATGCTCATGGCATACACGCACTCTTTGTATCTTGGAAAATGCTCAAAATCAGGGGCGATGGTGCAGTTGGTTTCAAAAGTAATCTTTTTGCCCATATCCAGCAGCGTGCTCACCACCTCGTAAAAGACTTCGTCTTTGGCGTACAGAAGCGGTTCGCCGCCGGTTATGACCACATGTGGTGTTTTGTCAAGCCCTTCAAGGCTTTGTAAGAATCCGGCGCTTTCAACCCGCTGCCAACTGGATTTAAAGCAGGTATCGACCGCAAAGTAGGTATCACATCCAAGCTTTTGTGATCCATCATCACAGCTATAAGGCGTCCCAAAGCCCGCACACGTCATATTGCATCCGGCCGTTCGCAGAAAATACGAAGGCGTACCCGCGTACTTGCCCTCGCCCTGCAGGCTGGCAAAAT
>CAYUAC010000181.1:0-2522 GCA_964442515.1 uncultured Campylobacterales bacterium
CTAGTATGAGATATGTTTATTTTGAACCTGCATGCACCGCAAGCCACAGCGCGTCTTCTGTCGTTTTGGCGACTTTGTGCCTTGTATGCCTGGGGATCAGCAGACTGTCACCTTTTTGCAATGATACGGTTTTATCTACAAACTCCAGTTCTGCCCTGCCCTCAAGCAGCACAACCCACTCATCCTGCTGCTGGTCGTACCACTTGCCACCGTTAAGCTGGTTGGACTGGATCTTTTCAATGCTCACAGTGCCGTTTTCAAAAAGCGTATCAAAGCGTTCACTGCCTTTTTCGATACGATCTTTGCGGTAAATATTTGCTACCTTCATCCAAGCCTCCTTTGTAAAAAGGCGTTAAAACTGTCTGCAAACGCTCTGGCGTCTTTGGGAGTAAACGCCGGCGGCCCTTTGGTCATTTCGCCGCTTTCTCTGATCTGTTCCATCAGGTTTCTTACTGCCAGGTACTGTTTGATATTATCTTTGCTGTACAATTCGCCTCTGTGGTCAATAGCATGGGCGTCTTTGGTGATGATGCGATCAGCCAGGGGGATATCGGCAGTGATCACCAGATCACCGGCCCGTGCCAGTTCAGCGATCCTGTGGTCGGCTTCATCGGCACCCTGGTCTACGATGATGTATTCGATGCACTCACTCTTGCCGATGGTGATTTTTTTATTGGCTACTACTTTTGTGGGAATACGCCGTTTTTGTACCGCTTTGAAAACAATAGGCTTAAGCAGATTCACAAACGCGTCGCCGTCGATAAAAAGTGTCATAGGTTCTTTCTGGTTGTATTATTTCGTCTTTATGCAGTTATTATAATATCATATTTTCAAAATAAAAATCAGCGTACGCTCATACCCTCGTCAAGATATTTGATAACGGGATAGATAAAAAACTCGATTATTCTTCTTTTGCCTACTTTCATCTCTCCGGTGACACTCATCCCCGGAGTCAGCGGAACTTTCTCACCCTTTATCTGCATAAATTGTTTTTTGGGTTTGATATAGACTTCATAGACCGGTCCGAGTTTTTCATCTTTTATAGCGTCATTGGCAATATGAACCACTTTTCCCTCAACCAACCCGTATTTTTGAAAATTGAACGTATCGATTTTGACGGCGGTATTCATACCCTCTTTGACAAAACCTATATCCTTATTTAAAACTTTTACCCTGATCACGGAGGGAACTGATTTTGGGACAACGGTTAATAGTTCCTGGGCGGGTTTGACAACACCCCCGACGGTATGGATCGTTTTTTTTCCGATATAACCGTCAACCGGACTGCGCAGCTTTTGCTTTCTGTTTTGAAACTGTATCGTTTCAATCTGTGCCTTCAGTTCGTTCAACTGTTTTTCTTTTTGAATCAGTTTTTCATACCATTTGTTCGTAAACTCTTCGGTCAGACTTTTCTTTTGGTACCGTAATTCTCTGAGCTTTGCCCGAAGCTTTTCAAGCCCGGCGGTTTTCATTTCGTATTTTTTTTGGTAATCGGTTGTTTTGGTACAAACTTGTTCATATCTTTCCGCGGCGATAATATCGCGTACGTTGGACATACGATTCTGTTTTTGCGCATAGGTTTCAAAAAGTGTTTTTAGACGGGTACTGTCCAGCATCGCCGTTTCAAGATCGCTTTGCGCCTGTTTGTATTGTTGATTTATACTGCCGAGTTGATTTAAATACGATTGCTTCATAGAATGAAAAAGCTGCTGTTGCTCCAAAGCGGCGTTTTTCAGTCCCGGGCCGACCTCAGGCTTGAACGGTTGGTTGTTTATAAGGGCGTTGAGCCGGTCAATTTCTAATTCTAATATTTTTTTCTGCCGTTTTTTGGAAAACAGATTCGTCGAAGTAACGGTGGGATCAATATTGACAAGCACCTGCCCCTTTGTAACACTGTCTCCCTCGTTAACCAAAATATCACTGATAACCCCCGTATTGGTAGGCTGTATGACCTTGATTTCTCCATCCGGGATAACCTGTCCTCTGGCACTGACGACAACATCGACTTTCGCAAAATACAGCCACAAAGCGGCAATGATCATAAAAATAACGACAACCCACAACAATCCTCTGCCGATGGGATTTAAAGGGCGATCTTCTATTTCAATCAAAAGCGGTTTGAAACGGTGCTTATCCTTGGGTGGCTTTTTAAAAATACTCATTGCTATTCCTGCTGTTTGTAAAGTCTGTAGTAATATCCGCGCAACTGCATCAATTGGGCATGCGACCCCCGTTCAACGATGCTGCCTTTGTCCATTACCATGATTTCATCGCAATCTTTGACGGTTCCGAGTCTGTGGGCAACGATAAACATTGTCCGCCCTTTTTTGATAGCTTGCATATTATTTTGTATAATTCTTTCGGATTCGTAATCAAGTGCGGAAGTCGCTTCATCAAAGATTAAAATTTTTGGATCGGTAAGCAGTGCCCTTGCAATGGCGATACGTTGCCGCTGGCCGCCGGAGAGGGATTCTCCCCGCTCTTCTACGACGGTATCATAGCCTTCGGGAAGTTCGGCGACA
>CAYUAC010000182.1:0-2450 GCA_964442515.1 uncultured Campylobacterales bacterium
GTATCGACGCCGAAGAGCCCGCGGTGTCTGAACCCTGCCGCGTTACCGGGTTCCTCTTTGGTATTTTTGCGTACGTATTAAAGGATAATAAAAAATAATCAGATACATTTTATAGCCCTGTCTTATACAAATCATATCTTTACCATATATTTTGCATAAAAGCCCGGTTTTCGGGCGGAATTTTGTCAACTTCGGTTACAAATATGATACAATTTTGAGACTTATTACTACACGGGGGCAAAGGAATACCATGAAATCCATATCATCACTGTCAAAGATCCAGTATGCCAATATTGTATCATTGGGAATATTTACGATAGCGCTTGTTATCGAAGTCTATCTGCACGGGTTTGATTTTATCCGGGTGATAAATATTGCCAATTTTGCATTAGCCTGGTATATGTTTATCAACATCCGCAAAGTCCAGAAAACGGTTACGCAGATATCGACCACGATCCATAAGGCCAGAGACGGTCAGCTCGATTACCGCCTGGAGCGGCTCAGCGACGGCGGCGAAATGGTCGAACTGGGCCAAACGCTCAATACCTTTTTAGCGCAGCTGGAGGATTTTGCCGACAGTATGGCCAACTCCATCCAAAAAGCCAGCCGCCAGGAGGGATACCCCCAGATCGATTCGTCCGCGTACAAAGGCGAGTTTAAAACCAATATCAAAAGCATGAACGAAGCCGTTACAAGAATGAAAGCCGATACCAAGCATATTGCCGGCACCGACGTAAACGACGCACTCAGCCAGATCGGATCGGGGGTTACGGGTGAACTGGAGCTTTTAGAAACCGATCTGAAAAAGTCGCTTGAACATATCGAAAAGATTGTTCAGACCAGCGAAAGCACGTCAAACAACGCCCAAAACAGTACCGAAGAGATGAAAGAGGTCTCAGGCAAGCTGGACGAACTTATCCAGGGAGTCAACGAATCCTCCGACGGGATCGCGCAGCTGACGCAAAAAGCCGAAGAGATCACTTCGGTGGTGGATCTGATCAAAGATATCGCCGATCAGACCAATCTGCTGGCACTGAATGCCGCTATCGAGGCAGCCAGGGCAGGCGAACAGGGCAGAGGCTTTGCGGTAGTGGCCGATGAAGTTCGCAAACTTGCCGAGCGAACCCAGAAAGCGACCAGTGAGATCGCGATCTCTATCCAGACGCTGCAGCAGGAATCCAGCGGTCTACAGGAGCGTTCAGAGCATATGACAGGCATTGCCCAGAGTTCGGGGGAAAGCATCGACGCCTTCAGCGAAACGCTGGAAACCTTTAGCCATGACGCCCACAAATCCAGCAGTTATGCCGGAAATATCGCCGATATGGTGTATGTGATTCTGGCCAAGATCGATCATACGATTTATAAGTCAAACGCGTACTCATCGGTCTTTCGCCGTAAAAAGCAGGCGGACTTTCCCGATACGGCAAACTGCCAGCTTGGGAAATGGTACAACGGCTATGCCAAACATTTTGCCCATACCCAAGCGTATAAAGAGATTGACGCGCCGCACAAGCAGATCCACACCCTGGTTGAGGACAACCTCTCCTTTGTCGAACCAAAAGACAGGGTCGTGGAGAATAAAGAGCGCATCCTGAAAAACTTTGAAGCCCTGGAAGATGAAAGCCAAAAAGTATACAAACTGATGGAAGAGATGATCGAACAGGGCCGGTAAAGTAACTTTTATTCCATAAAGCTATTGTAGATTGTGGCTTTTGTCATATTCTAACGGCGGAAGGCAAATGGTGAAAATTGCACCCGTGGAAGTGTTTTTGACAGAGAGCTTACCGCCGCTGTGGTCTTCTATTATGATTTTACTCATATGCAAGCCAAGTCCTGTTCCGTCTTTTTGTTTTTTCGTACTGTAGTACGCTTCAAAAATTTTACTTTGTACTTCTAAGGGCACCCCTCCGCCATTATCTTCGATATTTAAACATGTCATTGTTTGCACATCATAAGAACTGATATATAAATGGCCCGGACTCCTGCCGGCTTCCAAGATTGCGTCTTCAGCATTTTTTAATATGTTTAAGACAACTTGCTGCAACTCACTTGGAAATACAAAAATATGTTTTGATGATTGGAAGGAACTGTGTATATGAATATTTTTGTTTTTTAACGACACTCCGATAATATTAAGCGCGGAGTTTACAACTTCTTCAAAGGTAACAACTTTTTTTTCTTTGTCTTGTCGGAAAAAGTTGCGAAAGTCATCGATTGTTTCAGAAAGATGATCGGTATAATATGCCATTTTTTTGATCTTTTCTATAAAATATTGAGAATCATAAGCACCTAGTTCTATTTTAGTATCTAAATCCGAAGTAGTGGCGGAAATAGCCGATAAAGGCTGTCTCCACTGGTGTGCTATCATATTAATCATTTCTCCCATTTGCGCAAGTTTTGATTGGTGCATTAGCATCTGGTCTTTTTTATACAGGGTACTTATTGTTTTG
>CAYUAC010000183.1:0-2448 GCA_964442515.1 uncultured Campylobacterales bacterium
GGACGTGTCCAACATTTACCAGACGCTCAATGCCACCCTTGGCAGCTACTACGTCAATGATTTCAACCTGTACGGCAGAACATATCAGGTCAACGTCCAGGCCAAAGGGCAGTACCGAGAAAGTCCCGAAAGCCTCAACGAAATCTTTGTCAAAAACGCCAATGCACAGATGATCCCGGTCTCGTCACTGGTGGATGTCAAACAGATCGTGGGAACGGATTTGGCTGAACGCTTCAACCTTTTTGAAGCGGCCAAGATCTCAGGCCAGCCCGCCGCGGGATACAGCTCGGGCGAAGCGCTGGATGCGATCGAAAATATCGCCAACGAGGTGCTGCCCCAGGGCTACACCGTCAGCTGGATCGGTACGGCGTATCAGCAAAAACAGGTTTCAAGCAATTCGACCATGGCTTTTGTCTTTGGGATTGTTTTACTGTTTTTGATTTTGGCGGCACAGTACGGCAGATGGATGATGCCTGTTTCAGTCATTATGGCCGTGCCTTTTTCAATCTTCGGCGCGGTGGTTGCGACCAACCTGCGAGGTCTGGATAATGATATCTACTTCCAGGTCGGTCTGCTGGTTCTTGCGGGTCTGGCAGCCAAAAACGCGATCTTGATCGTAGAATTTGCCCAGCAAAAACGCGCTCAGGGTATCGCGCTCAAAGAAGCGGCGGTTGAGGCGGCCAAGATCAGACTGCGGCCCATTATCATGACTTCGCTTGCCTTTACGCTGGGTGTTGTACCCCTTGCTATCAGCAGCGGCGCGGGCGCGGCAAGCCGCCACTCCATCGGCACCGGCGTTATCGGCGGTATGATCGCGGCAACGTTTATCGCCATCATCTTTGTCCCGCTGTTTTACATCCTGGTTTCAAAGCTTTCAAGAGAAAAAGAGTAAAGCTTTTACCTCCCCTTTTTGTGGGGAGGAAAAACATGATATCCAATCACAAAATTATTGGTTCACTAAGCTCAGAATAATGCTGTTTAAAAAGTTTTCTATGATCCGACTTTGAATAAACACTGTATTTAATCTTCAAATCCGTTTCTATATCTGTAAATCGATACAAATTACTTTTTAAATGAGGTAATATTGATAACGTAAAGACAATAGGTCCTGTAGTTCGCAGCACCCCTTTATGACCAACGCCATGTATGTGTATAGAATAATTTTTTATTTGATTGACAACATTGAGGATAACCCGTTCAATAGCCGGATTTCGGGGTGCAGAAAGAATAAACCACTGTTGAAATTCACCTCCAGGTACATGATTCAATTCCGGAAATAACCCCCAACCTTGAAATTTTTCTCCCATTTTATTTCTCCACTGTGAAAGTAAAAAGTAATCATCTTCATACAAGTTTTCAGATAATGGTGCATCTGTAGTTGATTTAATATCCAACCACAAACCACCGACCTTATATATAAGCAAATATCTAAAAAAGTCTGCTCTGGCCGCGCCATAATTGGGATTTATTCTTTGAAAACAATATAAGATCTCTTCTGAATAATACTTTGCTATAAAAGCACTCATATCTTCGTTTGTATACATACGATGTTGCCAATCTTTATTAAGGGTTTTTATTTTTTTTATATTGTCGGCTATTTTCTGAGGTACCTTTGTAGAAACGTAGCTTTGATGAATGATTTTTGGAATCTGTTGTAAAGTCATTACAACTCTCTTTTGAAAGTTCCATGGCTGTTAATATAACATTTTTTCATTTTTTTGCTTTAATAAAAAAAAGTTCCCATTTTAAAAAAACATTGTTTTTGACTGTATCAAACCCCAAAAAGTCCGCAAGACCTTGAAGCATATCATACTCAGTACAACGGGCTCCAAAAAGCAACATGCAAAATTCTGCCATTTGCTTAGTGTTGTGAAACTTCCAGTGAAACTGGATTTTTTCATACGTAACACAAAATCCTATTTTCTCAAGTAGTGCTACATCGTGCAAACCTAAAAAAAAACCTTTATGCCCCAAAGGATTGACACTGTTGATAAAACTGTTTAAAAAGTTCCCTACTTTTGAATACCGGCCAACATCAGCTATAGCCAACGTACCTTCATCTTTCAAAACTCTATACATTTCACGATAAAAACTTGATCTATTTTGCATATGATGCAATCCTGCCAAGCTAAACACACCATCTAAAAATGAATCTTGAAAAAATGTATTATTGACAGGTGTTTGTATAATGTTTGTATCTTTTCTTGCAAACTCTTTTGAAGGATCAATGCTAAAAACTTTTATTGAATCGGGTACTCTTTTTTTTAGATAATCTCCGCCACTTGGGATATCCGCAATTTTTTGAGATTTTTTTGGATTTAGTATCTTTAACAACAATGCAAATTCTTCATCCCTTGCATCTGGATAGCTTTCCATAGCTTTATGGTACAAACTCCCTCTTATATCAAATATATCTTTGTAACTAAGCATCTTTGAGCCTTTTCCTTA
>CAYUAC010000184.1:0-2394 GCA_964442515.1 uncultured Campylobacterales bacterium
GGAAATTTATAGAGTTGAGGATAAAATACAGCAACTTCAATACAAAGGGGTATTATGGGTTTGACGTTTTTTCTCAAACTGCTCAGGGATTCGTTTCGCGATCTTTTACCGATCGTGATCGTGATCCTGTTTTTTCAGCTGGCTATTATTCAAGCCGTTCCCGACGGTTGGGCAAGCACTACGCTTGGTCTTGTGATCGTGGGCGTTGGGTTAGCCGTATTTTTGCTTGGTCTGGAGACCGGTATTTTTCCCGTCGGGGAAAATCTGGCAAAAGAGTTTGCCTCCCACAAGATTGTCTATCTAGTCCTGTTTTTTGGCTTTATGATCGGCTTTGGCACCACCGTGGCCGAACCTGCTCTGGTGGTTATTGCTGAAAAAGCCGCCGCTATCAGCAGCGGCAGGATCGATGCGCAGGTGCTGCGTTTTGTGGTCGCTTTTGCAGTCGGCTTTGCCATTTTGCTCGGGGTGTTTCGTATCATCAAGGGCCATCCGATCCATTACTACATCATCGCCGGCTATTTTCTGGTGGTGGGCACGACCTTCTTTGCGCCTTCTGAAATCGTCGGCCTGGCATATGACCTGGGCGGGGTCACCACCTCTACGGTGACCGTTCCCCTGGTTGCGGCCCTTGGGATCGGACTGGCTTCCAGTATTAAAGGGCGCAACCCCGTAATTGACGGCTTTGGGTTGATCGCGTTTGCATCCTTGACCCCGATGATATTTGTCCAGATTTACGGCATTATCGTTTATAATTTTGTAGATGCCAAAGATGTGGCAGATGTGGCTATCCAGACGGCTCCGAGTCAGATTGCTCAAGTTTCATTGACGAGTATCGTCAAGGGAGTGTTTAACGTTGTTTTGGATGTAGCACCGATCATTGCTATTATCTTCTTCTTTCAATACGTAATTTTAAAGAAGCCTATAGAGAATTTAAAAAGCGTCATTATCGGTTTTATATTAGTTATCATCGGGTTGTATGCGTTTATTTTGGGGCTTGAAATGGGCTTGTTCCGTCTTGGCGAATCAATGGCGCTGCAGTTGACCCAAAGTAGTTCCAACGCGGTGATTTACGTGTTTGCCTTCGCGATCGGCTTTTCTACCACGATGGCCGAACCCGCCCTTATGGCTATCGCCAAAAAATCCAAAGAGATAAGCGATGGACGGGTCAATGATTTTATCCTGCGTTTTTTTGTCGCCGGCGGAGTTGCCTTCGGTATCGCGCTTGGGGCGTTTCGTATTATAGACGGCGGCCATATCCACTACTATATTATGGTCGGCTACATGGTCGTGATCGCTCTTACCTTTATTGCTCCCAAGTATATTATTCCCATCGCATACGACAGCGGCGGAGTGACCACCTCTACGGTGACGGTGCCGCTTGTGGCCGCTCTTGGTATCGGCCTGGCCAGTAATATCGACGGCCGTGATCCGCTTATGGACGGGTTTGGCCTGATTGCTTTTGCTTCACTGTTTCCGATGATCACGGTGATGATCTACGGGATTGCGGCGCAACGCATCGGAATCAAAAGCGACAGTGAAATCGAAGCGGCAAATGCTATCAAAGGTGTGGTCAGCGGCGTAGACGATATGGGATTGGCAACGGTTAACCTGGGAGAGAAACAAGACTCCCATTCGCTCAAACTGCCCTTTAGCGGTGTAGTGGCCATTGTTCCCGAAGATAAAAAAGATGACGCTCTGCTCTCAGCCAGAGAAGCCGGTGCAACGGGCGTGACCATGTTCAGTGCTGAAGGGATGGGTCTTGGCGAAATGGATAAACTCTACAGGACTCCCAGAGAGAGCAATGAAACGGTTTTACTGTTTTTGGTCCCCGATTATATCGTAGAAGATGTGATGAAAAACTTGACCCATCACCTGCATATCACCACTACGGGCAACGGAATCGCCTTTTCTTTTCCGCTTAATCATATGAAAGGTATTTCGCTCAAAGAAGAGATGGTCAACCACAAAGGGCAAAACAGTTAGTTTGAGAGCAAATCCTGCAGACTTTGACGCGGGTCCTTGCCCTCAAGCAGGGCATGGACTTCCGCGGCAATAGGTACGTAGATCTCCTCTTCCTGCGAAATAGCAAAAAGCGCGCGGGTGGTGTAGACGCCTTCGGCCACTTCGCCAAGGTCTTTTAAGATCGCATCCAGTTTTTTGCCCCGGGCCAGATAGTACCCCACACGGTAGTTTCGCGAAAGGTTGCTGCTGGCGGTCAGGAAAAGATCGCCCGCGCCGCTGAGGCCCAGAAACGTTTCCTGTTTCGCTCCGAAGTTGGCACCAAAGCGGCTCATCTCCACCAGTCCCCTGCTGATCAGGGCCGCTCTTGCGTTGTTGCCCAGTTCCAGCCCGTCACAGACCCCCGCGGCGATTGCGATGACGTTTTTATACGCT
>CAYUAC010000185.1:0-2376 GCA_964442515.1 uncultured Campylobacterales bacterium
ATGCCTCCTTCCAAGATCGAAGATATCAAACACGACTGGCGTATCAGCAGGTACAGCAGCCAGACTGATTATACACTGGTGTTTTCACTGCTTGTGGGGTTTGGTTTTATTATGGTTTGGCTCTTAAGCTGGCTGTGGATGAAACAAAGGCATAACCGGCGGCTGCAGCATCTGCTTGATGCCTCGATAGAAGGTATAAGCGTTTTTGAAAAGCAGCGGCTGACTGAGGCAAATTCGCAGCTGATGTTGATGCTTGGCTACGACAACCCCGCCCAGATCAAAAACAGCCATATCAGCGCCTTTGTCTCCATGAGTGAGCAGCAGCTGCAGCAAAAACTGCGGTGTGCGCAAAAACCGTGTGAAATGCAGCTTGTAAAACGCGACGGGAGCACCTTTTCGGCTCTGGTGCGAATCAGCGCGATTTCAGGATCGAAAACCATCATCTCCGTTATTGATATTTCCCGGCTCAAAAAGGCCCGAAACGAGTTGGCAGAACTCAATGCCAATCTGGAACAAAAGGTCAAAGATCAGGTTGAACAAAACAAACAGCAGCAGCTTTTGATGCTGCAGCAGTCCCGCCTTGCCCAGATGGGGGAGCTTTTGAGTATGATCGCCCATCAGTGGCGCCAACCCATCAACACCGTTGCTATACTTAACCAGGTGATTGTATCACGGTACAACAAAGGCACGCTTGATGATACGCTGATGCAAAAATTTCAAAAAGATTCCAAAGAACAGATTGCGTATATGTCTGCAACCATTGATGATTTTAAAACCTTTTTCAATCCCAAAAAACAAAAGGAGCGCTTTGATCTAAGCCAGGTGATCACCCGCAGCCTCTCCATGCTGGAGCCTGTCCTGCGCAGTCAGAATATCACCGTCACAACCGATCTAGAGCGTGAAGTATTTCTTGCGGGCTATCCCAACGAAGCCGGTCAGGTTATTATCAATATCCTCAGTAACGCCAAGGATGCTTTCAGTGAGCAAGAGATCGCTGATAAAAAGATAGAGATTTCACTGTCACAAAAGGAAGACAGCATTACCCTTTGTATCCAGGATAATGCCGGCGGCATCGATTCAGCGATACTGGATAAGATCTTTGATCCCTATTTTTCCACCAAAACGGATAAAAACGGTACGGGACTTGGATTGTATATAAGCCAGTTGATTATCACTGAGCATATGAACGGCCGGTTACAAGCCAAAAACAGTAATAAAGGAGCAAGATTTGTTATTGAATTTCCATCTTAAGCACAAGGAGAACAGATGCGACAGAGTATAACCCCGACAGGGCAGGAAAAACGCCTGGGAGCTGATGACTTTATCATTTCAAAAACCGATACCAAAGGCAAGATCACGTATTGCAACCGTATCTTTATCGATCTGGCCGGCTACAGCGAAATCCAGCTGCTTGGCAAACCCCACAGTATCGTCCGCCATCCCGATATGCCAAAGCTGATTTTTAAGCTTTTGTGGGACCGGGTCAAGGCAAAAAAAGAGATTTTTGCGTTTGTCAAAAACCTTTGCAAAGACGGCGGTCACTACTGGGTATATGCCAATGTAACGGCTTCTACCGATACAAACGGCCGGGTGATCGGCTACTATTCGGTACGGCGTAAACCAAGCGCAAACGGGCTTGCCGCCGTTGAAAAACTTTACGCCACACTGCTTAGCAAGGAAAAAAGCGGCGGTATAAATGAAAGCAGCCGATATATGGACAAGCTATTAGATGAAAAAGGAGTAAGTTATGACGAATATATTAACCGGCTACAAAACAGTTAGCAGATCGCAGATACTGTTGTATCTATTTTTGTTAAGCGCAATCGGTGCGTATATAGCGGTGTTTGGAATCGATTTGGCGGGATCTGGGATACTGGCGTTTGGTCTGCTGTTTGGCTCGATATTTGGGGCAAAAAGCAACTCCATTATGGTCAGTAAGCGCTTGCAGCAAGAACTTGAGAGTGTCACATCACAAGCGTCTGAGGGGAAACTGGAATCAAGAATAACCCAGATCGATCCAAACGATCCCCTGGGAGCGACGGCGTGGAATATCAATGATCTGCTTGATCAGGTCGAAGCGTTTATGCGTGATACCGAAACCTCTATTTATGAAGCAAGCCGCGGCAATACGCACAGAAATATCGACCCCGCCGGAATGAAAGGCAAGTTTAAAAGCAGTGCCGGTTCAGTCGCGCAGGGGGTTGAGGGTGTGATTGCGGGTCAAAAGGCCGCGGTCAAATCGCAAATGTCAGAACGGTTTCAAAAAACCGGCGGGGGTATCCAGGGCAATCTGCAAAAGGTTCAAAGCGCCATGAGCGGTTCGCTTGAGAGTATCAGAATGATTACGGATATGAGTGAAAACACCGCAACCAAATC
>CAYUAC010000186.1:0-1978 GCA_964442515.1 uncultured Campylobacterales bacterium
ATAACCATCTGCGGCATGATAGGTACGACAAAGCCAAACCCGGACTATCCAAAAAGTTCAACCCAGAAATATATTCAAAAATCTGTGGCTGATAAAGGATTACGATGAGACTGATAGCGACCATGGGTGCTTCCATGCCCCGGCACAGGCACACCTATACTATAGATGATAAAAGCTATGAAACCTATTTCGCCTTTCAGGCGGTAGCGCAGCACTACGCTATTGCCGATGATGAAGTGTTTATCGTCGGTACAAAAGGGCAAAGGGGGACCTTTGACACCATAGGTAGCTTTTTGCAGCGCTACAACGCCGTAGAGATAGATAGCGATGCCGAAGCGAAAAGTATTTTTGCCCTGATTCACAAGTACAGTACCGCAAATACCGTTTTGGACCTGACACAGGGCTTTCGGCACATCCCGATGATGTCTCTGCTTTCGGCGATGTATGCGAAAAACGGCAACAATATTGAATATAAAAATATACTATACGGTAAAACCAAAAATGCTGAAGATAATCCGTATCATCACAGCTGCAGTTATATATTTGTATCTTTGATGGAGTATGTTGATATTTCTGATATGGCAACAGTGGTGGAGACTTTTATGTTCAGTGCGGTTTTACCGAAGCTTCGAATAAAAGAAAAGCGTTTCCAAAGTGCAGTTCATGCTTTGCAGCGTCTTTCAAACTCTATATTTGCCAATGATATCGTCTCATCTATAAAACACGCCTCCTTGGCCTGGGAAGAATTTGAAAAACTGCGACAGACTATGCCTGAATTTCAGGGACTTTCGCAGCGCTTATTTGATGACTTGGATCGTATTATAAAGCTTCAGCACCTATCTCAGCGCGAGCGGATGCATCTGTTTGCCCGCTATCTTTTTGACAAAAACCTGCTTTTGCAGGCAGTTACGGTTCTTTTTGAATCCATGCTGGCATATCTGGAAGAAGAGGCTTTAAAACATAAACTTTATGATCTCAAATTGTTTCGCAAAGATAAACCGCCAAAATCCTGCCTACATTATAAGAGCTCATATGAGCGCCGTAACTGTCTGAAAAAAACTTTTCGTAAAATAAATACGAATGTTGCAAGTCCTATTGCGGGTGCAGAGTTTCAAGATCTTCTCAAAGACATAGACGCATTTCGCAACAATATGGCACATGCTTTTATTGATAAGTCATTCGAACAAAAGCCAAAACCTGCAATACGCCGCTTTTTTTCAGTCTATGAAAAAATCATAAGGGAAAAATATGAATAGCTTTATTGCATGGTTTAATACAGAGTGGTGGATGAGCGTTGATGGAATTATTACCCTGCTTACATTTATTGCAGCGGCAGGAAGCTGGGGTATTCTATAATGCAAAATAGCAAAAAAAATGAGCTTGTGATTCATGGCACTGAAGATGAGCTAAAAGATTTTATAACTTTCGAAAAAGCCGTTTAAAAACAGAAAATACGTCATCTATTGACGTGAAAATGTTTTATAATCTGCTTTGTAAATCAACGAAAAAGGATTGAAAAGTGCAAAAATTTATTATCACGGTATCGGCTGTCGCGCTGCTTGGCAGTGCCGCTATGGCAAAAGAAGTTACAACTTGTATGGCCTATGTTGTGGGTGCTACAAAGCAGATGGAGTGCAGCGGCGGTTACAACGGTAAAGCTTCGATGGTTGATCTGTACAAAAAAGGATGGCGTTTTGAGGGCGAGATCAGCGGTGCCAATAAATTTATCCTTGTTTTTGAGAAATAGTCTGCATTGATGCAAAAAATACTAAAGAAATACAATGCTTGAAGAATTTGTCAACAATATCTGGTGGAACGCAGCTGACAGACTGTTGATTTTTTCGACTTTTGTACTGGTTGCTTATAACCTTTATCTCAACCGCAAAAAAACCCAAAGCATAAAAGTATATCTGCATAACACCGAAACCGGCCAGTGTTATGAGGTTTTTAAAGTAACCAGGCAGGATTGCAGCCGTTC
>CAYUAC010000186.1:1988-2339 GCA_964442515.1 uncultured Campylobacterales bacterium
GCGCAACAAGCTCAAAAAAGGTGTAAGAGATTTTGATATCGACTATCTTTCAGATGCCCGCTATCTTCAGGATATCAGAAAAATCCAGCAAAACAGGAAAAATACGTTGCGCATTCAGGTGTCTGCTGTTGAGATCAAACCGTTCAGGGTCTCTGAAGAAAAAAACATTAAATTCACAGATTGCTAAGCAGCAAAGTTTTGTAATGCAGCGGGTTTGTTTTTGTCTGTGTTTTTAATTACTTTTAAAAAAATCAATGAAAAGGAGAAGACAATTGCAAATTAAAAAAATGTTGCTTGCTGTATTCAGTTCAGCGGTAGTTATGCTTACAGGGTGTGGTACGACTGCACTTC
>CAYUAC010000187.1:0-2262 GCA_964442515.1 uncultured Campylobacterales bacterium
CAAGCTGCTTAATGATATCAGCAATGACGGAACCTACCCTTTCGCGCCCATCGGAGAAACGATGGTCAAAGCCGGATCGGTAGGCTATATCAAAGATATCGGTGAATTTTTGCAGGTTGTGCGAGTCTATGAAGTTCATTTTTTCGGGGTTGAAGACGCGCTGGTCGAGATCGTGGGGTGTCGCGAAAGCGAACTGGAAGCGATGGAAAACCCGCGCGACGAAATCGCCGAAGAAAAGCAACTTCTGGCCAAACACCGCCAAAAGTTCAAAACATAAATCACAAAAAAGGAGCAAGCATGGCAAAAGTAATCTTCATGCATTTTGATGAAAGTACAGACGGCATCTATGATGCCAAGATCGGTGAACCGCTGATCAGGGTGGCAAAAGAGAGAAACATCCCGATCCCTGAGTGTAATGAAAGCAATTACAAAAACTGTCTGGTCTATGTAGAACATATCAGCGATGAGGAACCTACCAGCTATATGGAGGATGAAGAGCTTGATAAACTTGTCAGCCTTGGTGCCATCACCGAACAGGACGCGCAGCACTGCCAGCAGTTTACCATCAGCCCGCGAGTCAGGATCGCGCCGATGATGCTGATCAAAGGCGACGTGCTGATCAAACCGTATAAGAAGTAAGTTTCGTGCGCTTTTGCACCCAATCCAATTCAAACTAAAGGATCTATTATGACAACACGAGTAGAGATTGTAAACGATTTTCTGGCGATCAACGTTAAGCCAGGCAGCACTATCCAGGACGTAGTCGAAGCCAGCGGCAGTGCCCTGCCCTTTGGCTGCAGAGACGGCGAATGCGGTACCTGCGTGGTAGAGATCGATCAGGGCATGGAGTTTTTAACCGAAAAAACGGACAAAGAGAACAAAGTCCTCAAGGAAGTTTGTGCCGGTACCTGTACGCCAAATTCCAGAGTCTCATGCCAAATGAAGATCGCCAAACCAAACGGCGTTGTACGGATCAAATACTAAATCATTCCTTCTCATTTCCAGGGGCCGCCCTGGAAATATTTTATACAACACAAAAGAATATATACTATCCAATTCATGATATAATAGCTGTATTATGAACAGTTTTCAATTAAGCCCCAAACAAAAACAGTCTTTTAATCTATCGCTTCGCCTTTGGCTGCCGCTATTGCAGTCACCGCTGCAGGAACTTGGCAACGTATTTCAAAACTATACGTATGAAAACCCGTTTTTGGAATATGATGGCAAAACGTATGAATCAACCCCCGGCAGCGGAAATGGACAGCCTGAGCAAGGAAGCGGCGGTAAAAGCGCCTTTATCGAAAACACGCTTTTTATGGAAGAATCACTCTATGACAAACTGACTGAGCAGATCCAGGCACCGATCTTTCCCACCCCAAGATCGCAGAAGGTGGCTTTACAGATTGTTGAGCAGATCAATGACGAGGGTTTTTTTGAAGGAGAACTTGCACCCATCGCTATCAAATGCGGCGTGACCGATGACTTTGTCGAAAAGGTCCGCCGGCGTTTTTCGCAGCTGGAGCCCCTGGGCGTGGGAGCGCGAGATATGGAGGAGTCGTTTTTGTTTCAGCTGGAGGATATGGCCGTCGATGATGAGCTGTACACGCTTGTGACCAAGATCATTCAAAACATCAAAAAGATCGACAAATACCACAAGCACCACCGATTCAGCGAAGCCACCGAGATTATCAAAAAGTTTAAAACCCCGCCGGCGATTGATTATATGGCCGAAGAACCCCAGATTATCCCCGACTTTTTTGTAGACGTGGGCGATGATATCAATATACGCATCAACCACAGCTACTACCCCGACATCACCGTCAAAGACGCCCAGATTGCTAAAAACGACCAGCTGCGCCAAAAGCTCAAAGAAGCCAGAGACCTGGTAAACCTGCTGGAACTGCGCAAATCCACGCTGTATAAGATCATCCTCATCATCGTCCAGCGGCAGCTGCGCTTTTTTGTGGGCAGCGAGCTGGCGCCTATGACCATGCAGGAGGTGGCAAACGAGCTGGGCTTTGAAGAGTCTACCATCTCCCGCGCGGTCTCAAACAAATATATCAAATGCTCCCGGGGCGTGCTGTCACTGAAATCATTTTTCACCAACGCCGTGAGCAAAGACCTCTCCTCTTCCGAGGTCAAAAACTACGTCAAGCAGCTGGTGGAAGCAGAAAACAAGCAGAGCCCGCTGACCGATCAGGACTTGGCGGACAAGGTACTGGAGCGCTTTGACATGAAGATGGTGCGCCGAACGATCAC
>CAYUAC010000188.1:0-2218 GCA_964442515.1 uncultured Campylobacterales bacterium
GAAATCCTTAATTAGATCTTCAATATTCTCCTCCAAACGAAAAACAAAATCCTCGTGCCGCCGCAAATGGTTTTGCATCAACCCCGCTATTGCCACCAATACACCGTCGCCTTCTTCATGACCGTACCTGTCGTTGTATTGTTTGAAAAAATCCACATCTAAAATACAGAAGCCGAAATAGAAGTTGTGTCGTCTGGCGCGGTAAAATTCCCTTTTTAATACCTGGTTGAAAAAACGTTTGTTATACAGTGAAGTCATGCCATCGGTTACGGAAAGCTTTTCAAGTTCGCGCATATGGCGCTGTTCTTTTTCCATAAGGTTTTTGACCTTTTTATACACTTTTTCCTGTGAACGTTCTATGACATAAGTGACATAGATCAGAATACTCAGTGCTACGCCAAAGCGAAAAAAAGAAAGCTCATTCCACTGCCCTGCCTGCCACGAACCGATCCCTTTGTACGCCAAAAACAAAAAGATACCGTAAAACAGTGCCACAAGCGGCATTCCCGCTCGGTGCCCCATCGTAAAAACGGCAAAAATGGGAAAGAAGATGCTCCAGATCAGACCGAAATCCTTGTTGTCGTTGATAGAGACAAAAAAGAAGGTATACAAAAAAAGCGTTATGACGCTTAAGGTAACGGCACTGTTGTAGTTATCCATATACCGCAGCGAAACAAAGGCAAAGCCAAAACTCAGCAGCGCCAGGCTTTCGATAAGTACGAAAACAAAATTGTAGGTGACAAAATAATCATATATGACAAAAACAGCCATCACGACCATGACCACCAGCAGCAAGGCGTTGAGCAAAACCTTGCGCTGCAGATCGGGAATGTTGCTTTTGTACGTAACCTCTTCTGTTAAAAAGCTGCCAAGCCTTCGTACCATACTGCCGCCTTGCCGGTTGTGTTTTTGAATGAAACAATTATAGCATAGATGCAGCACGGCCCACGGCCAAATTATCAGCAACTAGGCAACTAGGGGTCGGACCCCTTTTGGATGATAGTGAAACAAGCGGGGCCGCTCCCCGCTGTTTTGTTATACGTGGACAAGCTCTTTGAGCTGCTCATCGCTGACTTCATGGAAGTTGAGGTATTTGTATACATCCGCTTTTTTATCGTCACTGATCTTTTTAGGAACGATATCAAGGTACTCCTGCTTGCTTGGAAGTCTGCCTAGCATCGCTGCCACGGCGGCAAGTTCGGCTGAGCCAAGATACACCTGCGCGCCTTTGCCCAGACGGTTGTGAAAGTTTCTGGTACTGGTACTAAACACGATCGCGTTATCCCGTACTCTGGCCTGGTTACCCATACAAAGACTGCATCCGGGCATCTCCGTTCTGGCTCCGGCCTGGCCGAAGATTGAGTAATACCCTTCATCAACCAACTGCTGTTCATCCATCTTGGTCGGAGGAACGATCCACAGACGCGTAGGCACCTGACCCTCGCCTTTGAGCACTTCGCCAAGGGCTCTGAACAAGCCGATATTTGTCATACAGCTGCCGACAAACACTTCGTCGATATTGTGCGGTCTGCTGTCATCGCCCAGCACTTCGCTCAGTGTGGCAACGTCATCCGGATCGTTGGGGCACGCAACGATAGGTTCGGTGATGGTATTGAGGTCGATTTCGACCACGTCATCATACTCGGCATCATCGTCTGCCTCAAGCAGCTCGGGATTATCCAGCCACTCCTGCATTTTCTGTTTTCTTCGCTCAAGCGTTCTGGCATCTTCGTATCCCTCTTCAATCATCTGATCGATCAGCTTGATGTTGGAGTTGAGGTACTCAATGATGGGTTCTTTGTTGAGCTTAACCGTACACGCGGCTGCACTTCTCTCGGCGCTGGCGTCGCTGAGTTCAAACGCCTGCTCGCATTTGAGGTCTTCAAGACCCTCAATCTCAATGATCTTGCCGGCAAAAACGTTTTTCTTATTCTTTTTCTCAACCGTCAGCTGACCGTCTTTGATCGCCTGGTAGGGAATAGCGTTGACCAAATCTCTTAGCGTAATGCCTGGCTGCATTTGGCCTTTGAACTTGACCTTAACCGATTTTGGCATATTCAGCGGCATACTGCCCGCAACGGCTGCAAACGCGACCAGACCGCTGCCTGCGGGAAAGGAGATACCGATAGGAAATCTGGTGTGCGAATCCGCGCCGGTACCGACGGTATCTGGCAGGCACATTCTGTTAAGCCATGAGTGGATCACGCCGTCACCTGGT
>CAYUAC010000189.1:0-2152 GCA_964442515.1 uncultured Campylobacterales bacterium
ATCGGATGCGCCCTGCCCGTAGTGCAGCGCCACCTGCCCGCCGGAGTGCTGGGCGGTGATGGGTTCATTGATATAGATATCTCTGTGAGCATCCAGGGTAAGCCTGCTGTCACTGTCCCAAGTGATGGCGGCGTTGACTTTGATATCACCTTCACTGCCGCTTTCATGAGAAGACGTGTCTACACCGGTGCTTGCCCCAGACGAATCAGTATCCAGCGTCACATCGCCGCTGCTAAGGCCGGATTCTATATTGCCTGCCAAGCTTTCATCTACAGTGATATTGACCGGGTCTATAAGCCAGTGGCCGCTGATAACTTCGGCGTCTTTGTCCATAGCAAAGGTTTTGCCGCTGGTTTCTACAAAGCCTTCGCCTTTGCCCGTAGTAATGGTTCCGCCGTACTCACCCCTGCCGCCTTTGGCGTGCAGTACGATCTTGCCCTCTTTTTTTTGCAGCGTATTGGCCTGGATGATGCCTTCATTGTTGACCATGCCATCCAGGACGTCATCAAGAGCGCGGGTAGTCATAAACACTTCGCCGCCGTTTGCTTCGATGATGCCCTCATTGGCTACAAGGGCGTCATAGGTACCTTTGTCTATGGTCAGATCTATCAGTGAGTTTTCATTCACGTTAAGCGTGATCTTGGTGCCGCTTGCCATCTGCACGGTACCTTTGGAGGCTTTGACTACGCCTTTGTTGATCACTTCTTTGCCAAGCATGGCGGTATAGCCGCTGTCTGTGGTGATCGTTGCTTTGTTGATGACACCGGCGTCGCTGCTGCCTTCAAAGACGTAGTTTTCCTGCAGATAGTCTTCATTAGCTATATCCAAAGTCGATGCCACCAAAGAAGCGGTATCGACCCTGGCGTTTTGTCCAAAGAGGATGCCGTTTTGGTTGACTAAAAACACCTGGCCGTTTGCGTTTAACTCGCCGTAGATTTCTGAAGCTTTGTTACCCACGACGCGGTTAAGTGTAGAAGCGTCGCTGCTTGGATGGCGGAAGTTGACAGTGTGGTCTTTGGAGATGCTGAAATCTTGCCAGTTGACAATCCCTTTGTGTGAATCCTGATCGATCCTGGTCGTATCAGGCTTGCTTCTGTCAACCTCTATGTCTCCATGTACGACCTGCTCGCCGCTTGGGCCGCCTGCGACAAGAGAACTGCCTGCTAAAAAAGCACTGACAACCAGTGATATCTTGCCGTTTTTGAGTATCCGAAACCGTGATCGAAACTGTGGTTTGTTTTCCATTGCTGCACCCCTTTTTTCTATGCTTCTTTGCAGATGCTAACAAACTGGCGTTTGATTTTTGTTTGAATTTGGTCTATATGGGGTAAAAAAGAGAAAGAATTTGAAAATTTTACGTAAAGTTCGTTTTACGCCCCAAGCAGCAAAAGCCCCTCTGCTTCTTTGTGCCAAATCTTTGCCTCCCAGCTTTTGTCGCTGCTTCGATCAAACACGATCAGTACTCCCTCGGTGGCATCAACTTTATCCATATACTCTTTGGTTTGGGTTATGCCTTGCTTTATAGTTTCTTCAAGGTTGGAATACAGTATTTTGGTTTCTATGACGATATGCTGCATCGGGCCAAAGAAACCTTGCTCAGTCGTGGGCCACTCGATAAACAGGTCTGTTCTGCCACGACCAAGCGCGTATTCTCTGTGGATTCTGCCTCCGCCGTTGATGACGCGTTGTAAGAAAGCTTGCAGCAGCAGCTGAGGGCCCGCTTCTTTGTACTGAAACTGTTCCAGCCAGCTGTCTGCGTTTTTTCTGAAAAAGGCTTGAAAAGCAAGCAGGAGTTTTTTGGTATCTATGGTGTTGTCTTGCTTTATGTACCATTCCTGTTCTTGATTGACTATTGCCATCTGGCTTCCCCAGTTAAGTTCTCTTGGAATCACCTCTTTGTAGATATCATTGGCTATCTCTATTTTTTGATTAGTGTACTTTTTTATAAGTCCTAAATCTTCTACATATGAAGTATCATTTGGGTTAAATTGATGTTCTGGGTCACTATTGGCTACAAGTGGAGCGATTACATTATACACTCGCTCTTCTCTTAGCTTATCTGTAAGTTGATCCAAGTGCGTAGCCCTGCTTTGGATCAGCTCCTCTCTTGCGATCATGTAGTGTTCATAGGTGATATGGATCGTTCTGTCTT
>CAYUAC010000190.1:0-2089 GCA_964442515.1 uncultured Campylobacterales bacterium
AGATGGGACTGATCAAAGAGGAACAAAAGGCAGCAGATCTGCCCAGAAAAGGCAATAAGATAACAATCGTGCATCTTGATGCACTCAATGTTACCTCCATTGAATATAAAGATACGTTACAATAACCCAAACCCCCATACCTCAAACAGATAACTCTCCTTACCCCCTTTCCCCCAAAGGGGGTTTTTTCGTTATAATACGCTCAAAATTTAACCTCAGATTATAAAGAGGAGTTGTGAATCGAAGGCTTTATTATCAAAGTAACTCCGGCAAAAAACGAAGATATGATCGTAAGCATTCTCACAAGTACGGAACTGTTGACAACCTACCGTTTTTACGGAGCCAGGCACTCCATCGTGGGTCTTGGCAATATGGTCAACTTTGATATCGAAAAAAACGCCCACTTTCTGCCAAGACTCAAGGATTTGATGCATCTTGGGTTTGACTGGCTTATGGATAGAAAACGCGTGTATGTGTGGCAGCAGTTTGTCGCACTGTTTTATGCGCATTTGAAAGATACGAGTTATCTGGAACCGTTTTATTTTGATCTGTTACGCGATGCGGCTGAAAAAATCAGCCTGCAAAACCCCAAAAGGGTCGTTGTCGAAAGTTATATGCGGCTTTTGGAACATGAGGGAAGACTGCATCTGAATAACGACTGTTATATCTGCCACCGGCCTCTTGGCGGCGAGGTGACGCTGATGCGCAGCTTTATTCCTACGCACAAAGAGTGCGTGTATGCCAGCGAGTTTGACAAGAAAGCGGTTTTTGCCCTTTTTCAAAGCAAGCGGACGCTGCATCTGCATGATCATGATATACAATATCTGTATAATTTAGTACTTAAAGGTTTATAATGCACGATTTGGAAAAAGAGTTTTTAGACAATAAAAACAGGGATAAAGATGTTTGGAGAATGTTTCGCGTGATGTCGGATTTTACCGAAGCGTTTGAAGAACTTAACTCCCTGCCGCCTGCGGTGTCGATTTTTGGCAGCGCCAGGACAAACGAAGATGATTATTATTACGCCAAAGCGTACGAACTTTCCCAAAAACTTTCGCAAAAGGGTTATTCCATCATCACAGGCGGAGGCGGAGGTATCATGGAAGCGGGCAACAAAGGCGCCAAGGTTTCGGTGGGGCTTAATATCGATCTGCCCCATGAACAGTCGATGAACCGCTTTGTCAATCTTGCTTTAAAGTTTAAATATTTTTTTACCAGAAAGGTCACTTTTATCAAGTACTCTGTCGCTTTTGTGGTGATGCCGGGAGGTTTTGGTACGCTGGATGAACTCTCAGAAGCGCTGACGCTGGTGCAGACCGGACGTATGGGGCGCTTTCCCATCGTGCTGTTTGGCAGCGAGTTTTACAAACCCCTGGAGGGTTTTTTTGAAAAGATGCTTGAATACGAATATATCGATAAAAGCGATATGAAAAGTTATCTCATCACTGACGATATCGGCGAAGCGATCGAATTTATCGAACAGTTTCGCTTAGGCAGCGATCATTTTGACATATGAAAACACTGACGCAGGGTTTCATCGTTCCAGATACCCCTGCTGTTGACTCTGGCCGTTTTCTGGGCGGCTTTGAGTTTGGCACCGTAACGCAGGTCATCGCTTGAAAAAGAACTTGCTATCATCCCCAACCCGTTTTCTAAAACCAGCTGCGAATAATTCTTGGCATTGCTGAAATGCACGATACATTGTCCCTCTCTGGAGCCCAGCATATATCCCTGCTGGATATGCAGCCGCCTGTTGACCTTTGATTCCCAGCGGCGTTTGATAGAGGGCAGGGCTTTTTGCAGTCTTGTTTTGCACTCGCTGCCCGCATCGCTTTCAAGCAGATCATAAATGCCAAAAACCCCGTAAGGTTTGCACGTAAGACTGTAGCTGCCGTAGGCAAAGTATAAAACAAAGTTTTTGCGCCCCTCCAGCAGCCAGGGCTCACCGGCATGGGCGGTTGTCAGGACAAAAGCGCATAAAAAAACAAAACGTATAACTTTCATTAACCTACTTTTGGTAAAATTATAACAAAAATATACAATAGACTTCTTGCCAAACCATAGATTGTCTAACCTATGGTTTGGCAAG
>CAYUAC010000191.1:0-2042 GCA_964442515.1 uncultured Campylobacterales bacterium
ACCCGGATTTGCCAATCTGCCTTGTATACTCGATGCTCTGCTGGATGCAAAGCAGGCGGGAGTGATGATTGCCAGGGGTGATCTGGCTATTGAAGCGGGGTTTGAGAATATGGCTTATATCCAGGAACAAATCTTTGAAATGTGTGAAGCTGCGCATATGCCCGTGATTTACGCAACCCAGATTCTTGAGGGTAAGATGAAAAAAAACCTGCCAAGCCGGGCAGAGATAACGGATGCTGCTTATGCACAAAGAGCTGATTGCGTGATGCTAAATAAAGGCCCCTACGTCATCGAAACGCTGCAGGCGCTTAAATCGATCCTGCGCACGATGCATCTGCTGTTTGAAAAAAACAGGCCGCTGTTTTCACAAATCAAAACCTTTTAAGGAGTCAGACAATGAAAGCGATCATACTTGCCGGAGGCTTTGGAACGCGTATCCAGCCTTTGACCAACTCTTTGCCAAAACCGATGCTGCCTATCATCAACAAGCCGATGATGGAACATATCCTTTGCAAGCTCAGAGATGATTTAGGTATCACTGAGATTGCGGTGCTGCTGTATTTCAAACCCGAAGTGATACGGGAATATTTTGGTGACGGCAGCAAGTGGGGCGTATCGATAACGTATATCCAACCCCAGGATGATTACGGCACCGCCGGGGCGGTCGGATTTGCCAGGGAGTTTGTGGATGAGAGCTGTTTGATCGTCAGCGGGGATCTGGTCACGGATTTTGATTTTAAAAAGATCGCGCAGTTTCACAAGCAAAAAGAATCAATGCTGACTATTACGCTGACTCCCGTGGAAAATCCGCTGCAGTTTGGCGTCGTCATCGCCAATGAAGAGGGAGAGATTGAGAAGTTTTTGGAAAAGCCAAGCTGGGGCGAAGTCTTCAGTGATACGATCAATACCGGTATCTATATGCTTGAACCCGGCGTTTTTGATTATATCCCCAAAGAAGAAAGCTTTGATTTTGCCAAAGACCTTTTTCCAGCACTTATGCAAGAGGGCATCAAGCTGTGGGGCTGCAGTGTGGAAGGCTACTGGCGCGATGTGGGCAATCCCCAAAGCTACAGGGACGTGTATGAAGATATCTTTGACGGTGAAATAACCCTGCCCATTGAGGGCAAGCGCTATGATTTTGATACCGGCACGCTGTATGCCCATGAAAGCAGCAAATTTGATAAAAAAAATATCAAGATACGGGGTACAGTGATTCTTGGCAAAGACGTCACTGTAAGCCAGGATGTTAATCTGCACAACGCCGTCATCGGCGATGAGGTCTATATTGGCAGGGGCGTCAAACTCAAAAACAGCGTGATCTATCCGCGAACGCAGCTTGAAAGCAAGGTCAATCTCACCAATGCCGTGATCTGCAATGACAACCTCATCGGCAAAAAGGTCAAAGCCAAAAACGGGGTGATTATTTCAGAACACTGCGAAGTGGATAAAGGCGTGGTTTTTACCAAAGACGTCATCGTATGGCCAAGTAAGACGATCAATGAAGACGCAATTGTTAGTTCCAATATCATCTGGGGCAAAAGCTACAAATCCTCGCTGTTTGATGCGGGTAAGGTAATAGGGCGCACCAACGTCGAACTCTCATGCGAAATGGCGGCCAAACTGGCCGAATCGTTTGGTTCTATCTTACCTGCGGGCAGCAGGGTTTATATCTCAAGAGATTACCACAAAAGTTCGCGAATGCTTAAGCGCGCCTTTTTAAGCGGGATGCTTTCAACCGGTATCGATGTGATCGATATTGTTAACGTCCCCTCAAACGTCATGCGCTACTCTCTGGCAAACAGTGACGATATCGCCGCGGGCGTGCATTTTCGCCAATCCATAACCAATCAGCTTGACAGTGAGATTATTTTGTATACCAGCGAAGGTTTGGCTATTGATACCAATCTGTCCAAAAATATCGAACGCATCTTTTTTCGGGAAAATTTTCGCCGGGTCAATGTCCAGGATATCGGCGAAATAACACAAAAAAACGATGTGAAAGATCAGTATATTGAAGATCTCTACAAAAAAGTAGACGCCCC
>CAYUAC010000192.1:0-2009 GCA_964442515.1 uncultured Campylobacterales bacterium
CTCCTGTTTTGGCATCGCTCCAACGGGCGTGGCGCCGCAGGCGGTAAAAACGTCATACAGCTTGCCAAGGGCGCTGCAGAAATGCTCGCCGTGTTTGTCGCAGTCTCCCGCGCCGAAAAAGGCGACCTTGGCGTGGCTAAGATCAGGCGTATCCTCCTGCAGTTCCAAAAGCGGATCGACCCACTCAAAGTGCGGATCACCCTGACCCCAGGTAGAAGAGCCGATAAACAGCACGTCATACGCTTCAAACTGGTCGATATCATCAAAATCATCTTCCATAAAGACCATGTCATCTTCTTCGATGCCAAATTTTTCAGCGACCGCTTCCGCTATCTCGGTGGTGTTGCCGCCGGCACTGGCGTAAAAAATTCCCATTTTTGCCATGATCAATCCTTCCTGCTTAGTTGTTTATAGGTACCAACCGCTTTTTCAAGCTGTTTGCCGCCCTGGGCCACAAGCTTTTCAAGCGTTCTGAAATGAAACCGGTGCGCGTCTTTAAACGATTTGTCCGCGATCACGTATTTCTCCGCTAGCACGACCGCTCTGCCAAAGCCTTCGTGATTCATCTCCATGACCACGTTTGCCATGACCTTTGTTCTTTGTTCAAAAGCAAGCGCGATGGCTTGATAAATCAGCCTGATCTCTTTGATCTTGGCTTCATCCACGTCATCGATAAGCGGAATTTTTTTGAGCTGTTCTTTTGTTTTGACATATTTTTTTATTAAGATGTCAGCATCGCTTTTATCTTTCCATACGCCGTACTGATCCAGCGCCCTTAGCTGGCTGACCAGCGTGTCAAAAAACAGCTGTTCGTACTCATTTTGCATTACGCGCTCCTTTGCAGAATCTTTTTGATAAAGGGCGGCGGGTTGGTGCTGATCATATGCGAAAGTTTTTTCAACTCTTTGTCGATGGAGGTGATCTCTTTGTATTTGATCGGAAAGATCTTGGCATTGATCACCTTGGCCGCGGCGGTGGGGCCGATATTGACAAAATAGACGATATCTACGCTGCGCAGCGCGTCAATAGCCGTGTCGGTATCCTTTTGCTCCATCTTTATAATCTGATGCAGCGAAGATGCCGTGGAACTGACGTTGTATACCGCAAACTGTTTGGCACTGCCAAAATGCGCGTCGATATCTTCCATATTCGTCGTCGCAAACGCGACTTTCAAGACCGCGTGAACCTCTTCATTTGAGCTTACCGTGATTGTTTTGCTCATCGTTTATCCTTTTATCTGTCTGCTACTATTATCAGATACATTTAGTGTTCCGTAGAGAGTTTGACCGTGTTGGCTACTTCAAACAGCAATCGCGCGCTGCCTTCATACAAAATGTCGCTTTTGAGCTGGTTGCCTATCTCTTCATAGTTGGGAAAGCCCCGCAGTATATGGACTTTGCCCGCGTTTTTGCACAGCCGGTGGCCGTGGGAGTTGCCCATAAACGCATCGACGCTTGGCAAAGCCGCTTCCACGTCTTCAAAGTCGCCGATAATGACGTTTTTGCACAGTGGGGTAAAATCGTATTCGCTTTTTTGGCCCGTCACGATCGTTTCGATGCTGCCCCCGGCTTCTTGCAAAGCCTTTGCCAAAGCGTAGCTTTGATCGGGTTCCAGTGCCAGTGCCAATTTTGTACTTCCCAAAACAAAATGGGTATCAAGCATCGCGTCTTGGAGCCGCTTTCTCCACTGTATCACGCCTCTTGGCGGTTTTTTGTGCCCGGTGTAGGCCAGCAGCTTCTCATAAAAAAGATCGCTTGCTTCCAAGCCGCTCAGTGAGTCAAAGTGCAGGTGCTGCATGTTTGTACACTTTTTACGCAACAGCTCGCCTCCGCTTTTGACGCTTTGGCCCACGGTGATGACTAAAGCGCACTCGCCCAGCTTTTCGATCTGCTCCACAGCGATCCCGTCACTGCTGAGCGCTCCCTGTTTCAACCCCAGATGCCCATCCAGTGAACTGCTCAGATCGGGCAGAGCGAAACACTCCAGCCCCAGCTGCTCCAAAGCATCTT
>CAYUAC010000193.1:0-2006 GCA_964442515.1 uncultured Campylobacterales bacterium
AGAGCTTTCCCGTATACGGCGTTGCGGCTCCTTGACTATGCTACGGCATAGCCTGTGTCCCCGCGCCTTGTCTACGAAAAAGCTTTAAAAGCTATGACCGCACAGGGTTATTAGAGGTGGCCATTAACCAAAACGCCTGCAACGGGTGCAGACGCCGTGGTTTAACTATTGTCTTTCATCTCTTCTAAAACATCCGGTCGAAACTGTTCCAGATACTCTTTTGGCAGTTTGCCGCTTATGACTCCGGGAATATAACCCTTTATCGATACAAAATAGGAGTACACCGTCTCAAGGGTAAAAAATGAGATAATGGCACTGCCCATAAAGTGGATAAAAAGCAAAAACCGCTTGAGCTGAATGGTTTCGGCGTTGGTAAATGCGTTTGGATGCATATACCAGATCAAAAATCCGCTAAACACCAGCAAAAACCCAAATGCAACATACATATAGTAGTTGATGCGGTTCATATGCGAATATTTGCCGCGCAAAAAGATTTTATCCCACAGTTTTGTACTCGGTCTTGCAAAGTACTTGTGGTCTTTAAACGCGATAACCGTGACAATCAGCCAAACAGGAATCCACCCCACTCCCACGATCTCGTGGGTCGCGCGCATCAGCCTGGCCAGGTCGCCGCCGCCTGTGACATTGCCAAAGGTGATAGAAAAACCTGTAATAAACAGATAAATCATCACGACGATATTCAGCAGTATCACGATCCGTTGAAACGGCGAGTACACCGTTACCATATTGTCCGGATCGGTGATTCTGGCCTGTTTTCGACCTTTGGCGATTAAAAACATCACCAAAAAGATCAAAAACTCCACCAAAAACACGATTGGCAGCAGGTGCTGGCGCTCTTCAAACGCGCGGATAACTTCGGGGGCCATGGTTTGGTAATGCGGCCCAAAAAGAGCAACCTCGGATTGCTCATGATGGCTCAAACTTTCAAAAGGCTCCAGCTGACCGGTGAAATTGCCTTGCAGGATTTGCAGAATAAACTGATATACATAGTTAATATCCGCAATCGTTGCCAGCCAAAAATACCAGTAGGTCAACAATATGAATAAAAAGCCCACGATGAGGTAAGCCTTATATTCGCTTAGAAAGCTTTTTTGTGTCTGCATTGTTAATTATCCCATCCAAACGGTGACTGGTTCGCCCCTTTTCCTGTAGCGGAAAATCGCTGTCTGATGATATTGGACACCTCTTGCGAATCCCCCACAAGCAGCGCTTTTGTCGAACACATCGCAGCACACGCAGGCACTTTGCCCTCTGATATCCTGTTTTGTCCGTACAATTCACGCTCTTTGTTGGAGTTTGTTTCCTCGGGACCGCCGGCGCACATCGTACACTTATCCATCACGCCTTTGGTGCCAAAGGCACCGTCTTTTGGAAACTGCGGCGCACCGAAAGGACACGCGTACAGGCAGTATGCACAGCCGATACATGTTTCTTTGTCATGCAGCACGATTCCGTCTTCTCTGATATAGAAACAATCAACCGGGCAGACTTCCTGACAAGGTGCGTCGGTGCAGTGCATACACGCCACGGAGAGGGAAAATTCCTCATCCTCAATCCCCTCGTTGATGGTTACAACCCGTCTTCTGCTTATGCTTGCCGGCAATTCATGAGCTTCAGCACAGGCAACTGAGCAGCCATCGCAATGAATACATCTGTTTTCATCGCAATAAAATTTCATTCTGGCAAAATCTATCTTACTCATTATACTCTCCTACGCTCTCTGAATTTGACATAAGCCGCCCTTGGTTTCAGGGATCTGTGTGACTATGTCGTAACCGTAATTGGTAACCGTGTTGGCACTTTCGCCCACTGCATAGGGCATTGTACCTTCAGGATAATTATCCGTTTTGGAAACTCCCTCCATATATCCCGCAAAGTGAATCGGCAGGAAAACCCTGTCGGGGGCAACTGTTCGGGAATAATGCGCCTTGACCTTGATCTTGGTTCCCTGAGGCGAATGAATCCACATCATCTCCCCGTCTCTG
>CAYUAC010000194.1:0-1995 GCA_964442515.1 uncultured Campylobacterales bacterium
TCGGCAGAAAAATCCTGCAGGTAACTGTCGGCCGTCTGGACCTTGCGGTCGATGTTTTGCATGAGGCGCCCGAATAAAACCGTGTTTTTATCGTGTGCGTTTGAACCGACAAAAAGCTTTTTGAGCGTGCCAAGCAGCGGGTTGTGTTCTTTGCTGTTTTTCGCGCTTTTGTAACTGTGCCAGTACTCATGAGCCAGCTGCCTGGCCAGCGTTAAAACTTCCATGCCGTCGTTTTTGCTGATCCGGCCTGCTTGCATTGCCGTAATAGTATCTTTGACGTTGATCTCATACGTATCTTTGAGGTTTTCCAAATCCACCAGCGGTTTGGTTCTGTTTTCGTACAGGGTTTGAAAATCGCTTTTCATCACATAGATTGAAATCTGTGAAAGGATAATAATAGTTACCATTCCTCCCGCGATCACAAAAATTAAAAAGTTGGTCTTTGCCTGAAAGGTAATATCGTCAAATACCGACCGAATCTTTTCAATCATCACTGATCTCCACGAAAGCCCCGTTTTCGTATGTGAACAGGTAAACTTTATCAAGTGTTGTCTGCAGATTACCCTTTCGCATCGTTTGGACAAAATCTTTTTGCGTGAGTTTTAAAGGCGTGTGTTGCAGTGCCTGCGTAATCATTTTGGCTGCGATAAAGGCTTCAAAAGAGATAAATCCGTATTCACAGCTTGGACAGTTTTGGCCAAAAATATTTCTGTATTCCGCAACGAGGGGATTATCCAGGTCGTTATAGCTTGGTACCACCTGAGAGTAAATGATATTGTCATACTCTTTTGGCAGATTTGCCACCATCGCGTTGGCATCGCCGAATGAAACGGCTGCAAAAACGGTGTCTTCAAAACGGGGGTCGTTTTTAGCCCGTTTGATGAAACTTGCGTTAGCTTTTGCCGCTCCGATCAGCAGTACCGCCCCGGCATTGCTTTGTTTGATCTCTTTGTAGGCGTGTTCTATAGAAAGCGTATTGCGTTTATACGCCCCTTCCGCACTCAAAACAAGGTTTTTGTCGCGCAGAATTTTTATCAAAGAGGTGTATCCCTCATACCCGTAATCATCATTTTGGTAAAACACGGCAAACTCGTTTATTGTTTTCTTTTCATGCAAAAACGAAACGATCCTCTCAATCTCTTTGTAGTAACTGGGACGCAGGTTGATGATATGTTTCTGCCCCTCACGCAAAAAGGAAGCCCCGGTAAAAGGAGCGATCAGCGGAAAATGATCGCGGCGTATAACAGGTAAAATATTTTTGACAGTCGGAGTGCCCACAAATCCAAACAGTGCGAAAATATCACTGTTTTGGATTAAATTCTTAGTGTTTTTTAAGGTTAAATCGGGTTCGTATTTGTCATCCAGGGCAACCAGGCTTATTTTTCTGTCTTGAAGCAGATTGTTTGCGTTGGCATACTCAAAGTAGCTTCTGGCTCCGTTGATGACATTTTGGCCCCACTCTTTCATAATTCCGCTTTTTGGAAGCGAAGCCCCAAAAACGACGGTGCGGTTTTCATATATCTTTTCTCCGTCGAGCCAAAACACGCCTATTACTGCTGCTATGAGGGCGGCTGTTACATATCGCATCGGCATCCTTTTTTCATTCTATTATGGTAGCATACAAAATGATACTTTTTCTTAAATATTATTAAGAGGCAGTTAAGATATATAGTGATACAATGGTTAAATAATTTTTACCAAAAGGGACTTTGATGCAAGAGTTTGTCTATTTTTCTCCAAGCGGATGTGATTTTCCCCTCCATGAATCCATCAAGCCCGTAACACAGATTGATAATGAAGAATACGTCATCGCAAACAGCGATGCTATCAACGCCCAGGTCTATGCAAGAGAGATCGATTTTTATATCAGCAGCAGCGCCGATGCCGTTGCGGATAAGATCACAAATACCAAACGATTATACGATATAGCTATCATCAAATTTGACAATGCCAAAGACTTGGAATATGAAGCCGGCGTCGGCCCAAAACTGCTTA
>CAYUAC010000195.1:0-1944 GCA_964442515.1 uncultured Campylobacterales bacterium
CAAAGACAGGGTGTTGAGCGCGCTTTTTGCTGTGTTATTTAAGTATACACTGATTAAATTATAGGTTGTCTTGTTTTGTCGCGCGTTTATTCTCATATTTAATTAATAATTTTGAAAATAATCCTTGATCCTGCATGGGTTTTTGGTTTATGTGTACACTGATTTGTATGGCAACACTGCAAAAAAAGAAATCAAGAGGGCATACTTACTGGCAGATCGTGGAATCGCGCCGGGTAAATGGTAAGCCGCGCCCGGTGGTGCTGGCGCATCTGGGAACGGCCGAAAATCTGCTGCAAAGATTGCAGCAGGGCGCCGGCAAACCCGTGAAGGCCAAAGTCTATGAATTCGGGGCTGTGGCCGCCCTTTGGCAGCTTGCCGATGAGCTTCAACTTGTTGACCTCATTGATGAGGTTGTTCCCAAGCGTTCTCAAGGATTGAGTTGCGGGCAATATCTCCTGCTGGCTGCAATAAATCGTTGTGTTGCGCCCTGCAGCAAAGCGGCTCTGTATGACTGGTACAAAACAACCTCGCTGCAGCATCTCATTTCAACGTCGAAATCTTCATTAAGTTCCCAGCGTTTCTGGGATCACATGGACATGATCACGCCCGTCCAGATCGCGCAGATCGAGAAGCGATTGACGGCCCGTATCGTTGAGCAGTATGATATCGCGCTCGATACATTACTTTTTGATGCAACCAACTTTGATACATTTATTGATTCGCAAACCGAATGTCCCATTGCTCAGCGCGGACATGCCAAAAGCAAACGAGCGGATCTGAGGATAATCGGCCTGGCCATGATGGTCAGCACCGAGTTTCACATCCCTCTTTTCACCCATGCCTATCCCGGCAATCAGAATGACCCGACCATGTTTTCTCAGGCGGTTGCAAGTCTGCTCGAGCGCCTTGAGGAATTATCCGGCACCTGTGAGGATATGACGCTGGTTTTTGATGGCGGAAACAATTCGCAAGACAACATCGATGAGCTGGATCAAAACGCGTTTCACTACATTACCTCATTAACGCTGACTCATCATAAGGATTTACTGGAAGTTCCGTTGAATCAATATATGGATTTCCCGGAAGAACCACGTCTGGAAGGATGCCGCGCCTACCGTACGACCAAAAAAATATGGGATCGTGAACGCACCGTGGTTGTTACCCGAAGCCAAACACTTCTTAAAGGACAGATTGCAGGCATCGAACAAGCCCTGCAAAAGAAGCGAAAAGCGCTTCGCAAACTGCGTGCAAAGCTGTTGCGCTCTCAGCATCCGGGTGCGAAAGGAAAAGGATATACAGAAGAATCCATCGCCAAACATCTCAAGGAAAAAACCTCCGGACAATATATCAGCGAAATCCTTCAGACCGAAATTGTGAAGAGCCCGGAGGGCGAACTCGGCTTTCGTTTCTGGACCGATAAACGTGCATACAACGCCATTAAAAACAAACGACTGGGCAAGCGAATACTTTGCACCGACAATGAAAAATGGAGCACGGGAAAAATTATACTTGGCAGCCGGGCACAATATCATGTCGAAAATGCATTTCGACAAATGAAAGACCCGCACTGGATCAGCTTTTCACCCTCGTTTCACTGGACCGAACAAAAACTGCGCGTACACATTCTCTATTGTGTGCTGGCTCTGACAATGGCCTCGCTGCTGCAAAAGAAAGCCGCCGAGCAAAACCTCAGGCTTTCTGTCGATCATCTGTTCACAGAACTCAGTGGCATCCGCGAAGTGCTCAACTTTATGGCATCCGAGCCCGGCAAGCGCGGCGCGCTTCGCACCACCTACGTATTGACAGAGCGAAACAAGATACAGCAAAAGCTATCAGCCCTCTACAATCTCGACAGCCTTCGCCATCAGTAGATGTGCTCTCGAAACGCTGTTGGTGTATACAAAAAATCAATGAGCTTAAAGCGCGCTCAACACCCTGTTTTTA
>CAYUAC010000196.1:0-1913 GCA_964442515.1 uncultured Campylobacterales bacterium
TGTACTTCTAAATATATTATTGAAAAAAAATATTTGGTTACACACTATGATTAAATTGACAATGCTTTTTATTATAACTGCTATAACTGCAATGAAAAGGTTGTATTTGCTTCTTTCTAGGTCTTATATCCATAGAATTAAGTGTTCTAATTCTATATGGTTGAAAACATAAACAAAATATACTTGCATGACCAGGTGAATAAGCCAAAGACGCAGTTATGGGGATACAGTAGGAGAGAGTAGAGATGGAAGAAAGGTCAAAATCCACTGTAAACGAATAGATTAAAACTATATTTTGATAATAATAAGTGAAAGTAAAATTCAGTTGTTCGGTTTTACCGAACAACCACTATAAGGAAGATGCTTAAACCCAAACTAAAGATAGGACTAGAAAAAAACTCCTGTGATAGAAGAAACAGCTTTAAACTATTTAAGATAATACAAAGATGAGTTTGATAAAGAGATAGATGTTGTCAGGCATAGTGAAAAAACGAATTCATCATTAAAAAAACAAATTTTAAAAGAGAAAGTCTATAAATGAACCTCTCCAAATCCCTCTACACCCGCGGTATCCAATGCCCCAAATCCCTTTGGCTCAAAAAGTACCGTCCCGAGGTGCTTACACCGCCGGATGCGTCTGCGCAGGCAGTTTTTGAGACGGGCAATGAAGTAGGGCGGCTGGCGTGTGAACTCTTTCCCGGCGGTAAAGAGGTGAGTTACACCAAAAAGTACGCACAGATGATAGAGACGACCCAAAGCTACCTTGAACAAAAACTGCCCTCCATCTACGAAGCGACTTTTAGCTACGCCGGCATTCTGGTGATGGTGGACGTGCTGCAGGTAGATGATGAGGGCGTGCATATCTACGAAGTCAAAAGCTCCACCTCGCTGAAAGATATCTATCTGCACGACGTATCGATCCAGCACTACGTCCTAAGCGCCCTTGGCTACAATGTCAAAAGCGCCAGTGTGGTATATATCAACAAAGAGTACGTCAGAGGCGGGAACTTAGACCTTGGAGACTTTTTTGTCACAGAAGATGTGAGCGGTGAAGTTGCGGCGCTGCAGGCGGATATACCAAGTGTTTTGGAAAAGTTTAGCAATTATCTAAGCGACAGAGAAAACGAGCCGGATATAGAGATAGGAAGTCACTGCAAAAAGCCCTATGCGTGCGACGCGCTGCATTATTGCTGGCGGGTGCAAAGGCAAATCCCTGAGTATTCGATCTTTAATATTTTCAATCTAGGCAGTAAAAAACAGGTGGCGCTGTATGAGCAGGGCATTGTCAGGATCGAAGAGGTTCCCGAAGATTTCGCCATGACGGCCGGGCAGGCAGCCGCGGTTGCAAATTACAAAGCCAGGCAAACCTTTATCGACAAAGAAAAAGTAGGGCAGTTCCTGCAGCGTTTGCGCTATCCTATCTACTATCTGGATTTTGAAACCTACCAGCAGGCGATCCCGCAGTTTGAGGGGACCAAACCCTTTGAGCAGCTTCCTTTTCAGTATTCGCTGCATATAGAACACGCCGATGGAGAACTTGAACATCGTGAGTTTTTAGCAAAAGAGGGCGTTGATGACCGCTATGCATTAGCTGCAAGCCTTTGTGAACACATCCCGATAGCAGCAACCGTGCTTGCGTACAATATGGGCTTTGAAAAGGGTGTCATCGCCAAGCTTGCGGCGGCTTTCCCAGATCTCGCACCGCATCTAAACGCTATCAATGCAAACATGAAAGATCTCATGACCCCGTTTCAAAAAAAGTGGTACGTTTCGCCCCAGATGAAAGGCAGCTACTCTATCAAATACGTCCTGCCCGCACTCGTGCCCGAATTTGAAAAAGCATATGACGAGCTTGAAGGAGTGCATAACGGAGCAGAGGCGATGAATACTTTTGCAAAACTTGCCGCATTGAA
>CAYUAC010000197.1:0-1875 GCA_964442515.1 uncultured Campylobacterales bacterium
TCAAGGGCTGCGGCGGAGTCGAGCTTACCTTTGGGCTTATTGTCATAGATAACAACCGGTGCCATCGAACAACTGCCCACACACCTGGCGCTCAGCAGCGAAAAAAGCCCGTTTTCCGTTGTCTGCCCCACAGAAATACCAAATTTTTGTTCCAAATCTTTGAGTATGCGGTCTGCACCTTTGATATAACACGCCGTTCCCATGCATACTACGGCATTGTGTCTGCCTTTTGGTTTCATGCGAAAGTAGTGATAAAAGGTTGCAACACCGTAGACTTTGGAAGCAGAAATCCGCAGTCTTGAAGCGATAAAACGTAAAACGGGTTTGTCAAGGTAGCCAAACGTTTCCTGTGCCGTATGCAAAGCCTCTATGAGCGCTTCGCTTTTGTATCCGAGTTTTTTCATGGTCTTTTCGACCATTTTATATCTGGCATCGACCGGGGGCATGGGCACTCCAAAATGAAGGTTTGAATGAAAATATTGTAGTGGCTTTTGGATAAAACAAAGCTTGCCGGTGACATTTTGTCACAAAATTACTTCCAGTCTATACAGGTTACTTCCGCCTGCGTGCCCAGACGCATCGGCGGCCCCCAGAAACCGATGCCGCTGTTGACATAGATATACCCGCCGTTTTTGAGCCTGTGCAAGCCTTTTTCATAGGGCTGTGCCAGGCGTACCAGAAAATTAAAAGGCCAAATCTGTCCGCCGTGGGTGTGGCCGCTTAACATCAGGTCGGGAGCAAAACCGTTGAGATAGTATGCAAACCTTGGCTGGTGGGCCAGCAGCAAAGCAGGGGAGTCTGTATCTATCCGGGCCGTCGCTTTGGCCAGGTCGGGCTTGAAGCGTTCTTCTCTGAAGCCGTGGACGTCGTGTACGCCGATTATCTGTACTTTTTGCCCGCGGACATGAACGGTTCTGTTTTCATTTTGCAATACATCTACGCCGATCTTGTTTAAATACGCCATCGTGTCTTCGATACCGTGGAAAAACTCGTGGTTGCCGGTGACAAAATAGGGGCCGTGATCGCAGCGGATTTTTGTAAGCCAGTCAACGGCTTTGGAAACCTCTGAAATGTGTACATCGACGATATCGCCGGTAAACACCACGATATCAGGGTTTAACTTATTGATAACTTTTACACTTTGTTTGACAAAGGTTTCATCGATAAGACCGCCGATGTGCATATCGCTGATCTGTACCACACGAACAGGGGTTTCAAAGCGGTTTTGATCAACATTTACAAACTTCACCGCGGGCTGTTTGCTGCCTTCGTAAACGGCGGTACCCAGATACATTGTTCCAAGGGAGACAAATCCGATGTCGGTTGTTTTTTTAAAAAATTTGCGGCGGTGCGGATCAACGGACACGTTTTTTTGCAGCAGATGCAAAAACTCATAGATCAGCCAAAAAACAAAAAAGACAAAACCCACACCTATAGACAGTGACGCCAGGTAATACAGCGGCAGCGGAAGTTCTAAAAAGTAACGCGACATCACGTAGGAAGCCACGCCAAGGGCGTTGAAAATTACCAGCCACATCAGGGACTTTTGCCAGACGGGTTCAAAATGCAGCTTTTTAATGACCCGGGCGTAAAACAGATAGTGAGCCAGCGTAAAAAATGTTAAAATGACAAGAGCGAACATACAGGAACATCCTTGGGATTTTTCAGCCATTTTACCATAAAGAGCTAAACCGGGGCAGCAGGCGAGAGGAAAATATTTTCAAGAGAATTTACATTATGTTAACCAATAGATATATATTCCCTTGTTTTTGTAAATTACACAATCATAGCTATATAATTTACACACTCGCAACACTTTTTAACTTCGCAACTATCTTGACCATTGCTAAGGTATCAAGACGGCAGTACGCTAAC
>CAYUAC010000198.1:0-1804 GCA_964442515.1 uncultured Campylobacterales bacterium
ATAAGCAAAACAGGCAGGCCAGGCAGGATTTGCAGCATCTGCAGGGGATTTTGGAAGATAAAAGCCATGAACTGGCCGAAGTCGAAACAAAACTCAGCGATATTGAAATGATGGTGGGTATCCGTCCCGACCATGATCAGGATATTACCAAACGCGTGGACGTGGCGGCGATGAGTATCGCCCAAAAGCGCTTTATGCTTGAAAACATCCCAAGCGGGGCGCCACTTGAAAAGATGCACGTGACAAGCAGCTACGGTACCAGAACCCACCCGGTTTTAAAGCGAAAAGAGTTTCATACCGGGATCGACCTGCGGGGAAAAACGGGGACACCGGTACAGGCTACGGCCAACGGTATCGTGGAATTCGCGGGCTTTCATGAGGGCAGCGGTTTTGGTAACCTATTGATTATCCACCACGGATTCGGGTTTAAATCGATGTATGCGCATCTGAATTCCATCGAAGTCGAACCCGGCGATTTTATAAAAAAAGGTGATCTTGTGGCCAAGGTTGGTTCTACGGGATTAAGCAGCGGCGCGCATCTGCATTATGAGATCAGGTATATTCAACGAACGGTCAATCCAAGGCGGTTTATCGATTGGTCCATGACCAACTTTGAACCAATTTTTGAAAAACAAAGGAGGATAAATTGGGATTCTTTACAAAAAGCGGCAAAAAGTGTGATGAAAACAGCACAACTATCATCACAGTCGGAACAAAAATTCGAGGGGAAATAGAACAAGAGTGCAAAATGCACATCGACGGGGCTTTTGAGGGCCAGATGCGCAGCCAGTCGGAAGTGGTCATCGGCCAAAACGGCAAGGTCGAGGGCGAAATTCAGGCGCATAAAGTGATCATCAGCGGCGAAATCAACGGTACGGTCAAAGCCGATACGGTCGATATTCTGCCAGGGGGCAAACTGTTTGGCGAAGTAGAAGCGCTGAATCTGATCATAGAACCAAAAGGTATTTTTGAGGGCAACAGCAAAGTAATGCGGGAAGTCGTTTCAACAGAGGAAGAGGATATTGCAGATACAGAGTAAAATATATGAATACTTTTTAAGCAACCACGCCGACATCGTTACCGTCAGTGACGACAAAGAGGCGCTGGAAGCCGCTGATGCGCTCAGGCTGGCGGGTAAAAAGGGCGTTGTTATGCCTGATTTCAGGGCGAATTACGGTGATGATCTGCGCAGTTTCAGACAGGAACTGCACCAGATCAATACGGCGCTTCACAGTTTTTATACGGCCAAAGACGCCGTGCTTGTGGCTCCTTTCGCCGCGCTTAGCTACCCGCTTCCCAAACCGGAGTTTTTACAGCCGTTGAAGCTGGAGTTTGCGGGCAGTTACGAACTTGAGCAGCTAAAAGAGAGTTTGTATGCCTACGGGTATGATTTTGTCGATATCGTTGAAGGCGAGGGTGAAGTCTCTATCCGCGGTGATATTGTCGATATTTTTACGCCGGGGCAAACGGCACCTTACCGTTTGAGTTTTTTTGACGATGAGTTGGAATCGATCCGTACTTTTGATGTACAAAGCCAAAAAAGCGGGCAGGAGGAGTTGGAGCAAATCTCTGTGCTGCCTTCTTTTTTGTCCTTGGATGCCAGGCAGTTTGCACAGCTGGAAGAAAAAGTAAAAAGCAGCTCGTTTGATGTGTTTTATAAAGATGTCGATTCGCTTGGCTTTTGGTATATGGGTGATTTTGGCCACAACCTGCTTGCAGGTGCTAACGCCTTCAATGCTTCCGTGAGCGCTGAAGCGATAGAGGAACACTACGATTTTCATGACAGTCTCATCGATAAAAAAAG
>CAYUAC010000199.1:0-1774 GCA_964442515.1 uncultured Campylobacterales bacterium
CGGTAATGACATCCTTAGTGGCTATTTCTATAAGCTTGGGATAATACAAAGCATCTCCTTAATCTCTATATCGGTTTCTAATCTGTATAAAGGTATCGATATTTTCTAAAAACAGATCGGTCAGCACCGGATCAAACTGCCTGCCCCGCTCTTGCCTGAAAAGATCCAGTATTTTATCCAAACTCCACGCCTTTTTGTAGCAGCGGTCACTGCCAAGAGCGTCAAATACATCCGCTACGGCGGTGATGCGGCCGTAGATATGGATATCTTCGCCCCGCAGGTTTCTGGGATAGCCGCCGCCTTCCCAGCGCTCATGGTGTTCATGGGCTACAATAGCCGCAGTTTGCAGCAGCTTTCGCTTGGAGTGTTTGAGCATATTGTAACCAAGCTTTGCGTGCGTTTTCATGATTTTCCACTCATCGGCTTCAAGTTTGCCCGGTTTGTTTAAGATCGCATCGGGGATGGCAACCTTGCCGATATCATGCATCGGAGACGCCTGGCGCAGCATCTGGGCTTGCTTTTCTTCCATGCCCCACAGCTTTGCAAGCACCCTGGAATACTCCGCCACCCGCTTGACGTGGTTGCCCGTTTCTTTGGAGCGGCTTTCGCCGATGGCGCCCATGGTATAGACAACCTCTTTTTGGGTATCTTCGATCTCATGCTGCAAACTAATAAGCTCAGTCACTTCATGGCGGATGCTCATATATTCCACAAGCCTGCCGCCCGCGTCCAGCATGGGAATGATGGTGGTATCCATATACGTGGCTTTGCCCGATTTGGTTTTGTTTTTGATAATGCCTTTCCATATTTTTTTGGCTTTTATCGTATCCCACAGATGCTTGAAAAACGCTTTTGGCATATCGGGGTGACGCACCACACTGTGGGGCTTGCCAAGGAGTTCATCCCTGCTGTAGCCGTTGATTTTACAAAATTTGTCATTGACATAGGTCAGCCTTCCCTTGGTATCGGTTCTGGTAAAAGCGTTGCTCTCATCGATAGCTCTTTCATACTCCGCAAGGGTGTGGACCTTTTCTTTTAAGCCCGAAGAGGTGGTATCAAGTTCCACCTGCAGCAGCTCTTTGTACTGTTCCAGCTCAGTCACGTCATTTCTAAGACCGATATATTCAATGATCGTATCATTTCGATCCAGTACCGGCACGATCGTAGCGTCCACGATATACTCGCTGCCGTCTTTGGCCAGGTTTTTGATTCTGCCTTTCCATGTTCGCTTGTTTTGTATCGTATCCCACATATCTTGAAACACCTCTTTTGGCATATCAGGATGGCGCAGGATACTGTGGGGTTTGCCTATGAGTTCTTTTGGGCTGTACTTGGAGATTTCGCAGAATTTTTTATTGATATAAGTGATGCGCCCTTTGAGGTCTGATTTTGAAAAGATAGAGGTTTCATCCACGGCGTTTTTATAATTTTTTAACAGACTATGGTTCAACGCAGCTTTTCGTTTTTGCTCAACTGAACCGATAAGTTCGTCTATGACGGGTTCAAATGTTTGTGAGCGAAGCGGTTTTTGCAAAAAATAGTGGATTTTCAAATTGATCGCCTGGATAAAATCGTTTTTGTGCTCCATCGCGCTTACCATGGCCACCAGCTGGGAAGGGTTGTGTTCTCTGATCTTTTCAATGAGTGAAAACCCGCCCATATTTGGCATCTGCATATCGGTAATGACGATATCGTGCGTATGCTGCTTATACAGTACCAACGCTTCTTTGCCGTCACTGGCAAAGGTTATATCCAGTCTTTCATACTTTTTTAA
>CAYUAC010000200.1:0-1701 GCA_964442515.1 uncultured Campylobacterales bacterium
TCTTACCTTTTCTTTGCCCTCTATGTCTAACCTATGGTTTCGCAAGAAGTCTAATAACCGCCGGAGTCTATTACAACAGTGTCATTGTGGCACTTATCGGATCGATTCCGGTTGTTTTTGCACTGATCGGATTTTGTCCGATCTGTGCTATCAAAAAACCAAAATAAAAAAGAGTGGATTATGGAAGATTATTTTATACGCCAAACAGCCCTGTGGGGAGAAAAAACCCAGCAAAGCCTACAGGAAAAGTCGATCGCGATCATCGGCTGCGGGGGGCTTGGGTCCCATCTGGGGCTGACCCTTGGCAGCAGCGGAATCGGCACGATCTATCTGGTGGATTTTGACCTTGTGAGCCTGCACAATCTGCACCGTCAGGTGGCTTTTACGCTTCAAGATATCGACAAACCAAAAGCAACGCTTTTGGCAGATCTTATCAGATCACGTTACGACGGTGTTGAAATTATTCCCGTTGTCGGTAGTTTTGACGATTTTGCCGCGCAAAAAACGGATGTTGACCTGATTCTGGATGCGACGGATAATCTGCCAACCAGAGAGAAGATAGAATCTTACGCAAAAAAGCATGATACACCCTGGATTTATACCTCCGTTGAACAGTGGCACGGACAGCTTTGCTTTTTTAAAGAGGCGGGTTTCGCAAGTGCCGTTACCATCAACGACAGAAAACCCGAAGGTATCGCGCCTCCCATCGTGGCACTAATGGCAGCGTATGAAGCCAATATGGTGCTGCGCTATCTGGCCGGACTTGCGGTGAAGACGGATGTGTTGAATTATCTTTGTTTTGACAATGAGGGGCAGCTGAAAATCCAAAACTTTACCATGCCAAAGGGGTAGTTTCCCCGGCTTGTTTTAATACCTTGCAAATACTTCCTGCGTACCGTCTTTGTAAAAGATAATGACATCAAAACTTTCTTTTTTACCGCCGTATTCCATACCCGGACTGCCAAGGGGCATCCCGGCCACGGCGATTCCTTTTGCGTTTTCTGGCTTTTGATCCAAAAGCTTTTTGACCGCATCAGCCGGTACGTGGCCTTCGACGATATAACCCTCAACGACTGCGCTGTGGCAGCTTGAAAGTTGCCCGGGCACGCCCATTTTTTGTTTTACGCCGTGCAGATTCTGCACGTTTTCATACGTTACCGTAAAGCCTTTTGTCTGCATATGATCGCCCCATTTGCTGCAGCATCCGCAGGTGGGACTTTTATATACTTTCACTTCAGCGGCTAAAAGCGAGACTGCACACACCATCAGTGCGAGTGTTATTTTTTTCATTGAATATCCTTTAATGCTTTTTTGATATCTTGTATAATGTCTTTACTGTCTTCAATTCCAACAGAAAGCCGTACGCTTCCCTCTCTGAGGCCAAACGCTTTTTTAAGCGTTGCGTCATACTCGGCGTATATCGTATGAAAAGGAGCGATAGCCAGGGTTTTGTTGTCTTGAATATTGGTGCATCTTTTGATGAGGCGCAAAGCATCCATAAAACGGTAAGCTTTATCTTTGCTTGCAAAATCAAAAAGCACGATCGAGCCGTAACGTTGAAACTGTTTTTTTGACAACATATGGTAGCGGTCGTTTTTTAACCCCGGATAAACCACGTTTGTGATGCCTTGTTCTTTGTGTAAAACGTGTGCGATTTCTTCTGCATTATCGCATGATTTCTTGACCCGAAGATCCAGGGTT
>CAYUAC010000201.1:0-1693 GCA_964442515.1 uncultured Campylobacterales bacterium
CAAAACATTGACAAAAGATGTCCTCGACATTTTGAAAAAAAACAATATCAAAAGCGGCGACATTGACCACTTTATCCCCCACCAGGCAAATTACCGCATTATCAGCGCCGTGGGAAAGGCTCTGGGACTCAGCCGCGAACAGGTGGTGCTCACCGTTGCCAAGTACGGCAATACTTCCGCAGCCTCCATCCCCATGGCGATGAATGATCTGTATGAAAGCGGCGGATTGAAGCACAATGATTTGATGCTGCTTGATACCTTCGGGGGCGGACTGACCTGGGGCAGCGCCCTGCTTCCTTTTAGCGGCAAAGATTACAGCAAGCTTTAAAATTCTCTTTTTCCCGGCAAGCCAAAATATATTTTCTTTATACTATAATGACTTCACGTCTGTATTACTGAATCTAAAGGATCGTATATGAAAGTAGCAATCAGCGGAGTGTCGGGCTTTGTCGGGTCGGCTTTGAAAAAAAGCTTTGAAGATGTGGTGGAGATATCCAGACAGGATTTTTCAGACAGGAACCTGGACAAGATCAAAGATTGCGATATACTGATCAATCTTGCGGGCGCGCCTATCATCGGCCGCTGGACGCCGGAGTACAAACGCGAACTCTATAACAGCCGCATCGATACGACCAAAGCGCTGGTAGAGGCGATGCAGGATTCCAGTATCAAACACTTTATCTCCACTTCGGCAGTGGGGTTTTATCCTGAGGACAAACCCTGCGACGAACAGATATGCAGCGGCGGCGGGGATGATTTTTTGGCCAATCTATGCAGAGACTGGGAAAAAGAAGCGCTCAAAGCACCCGTAGATACCGCCATTGTCCGCCTGGGAATCGTACTTGGAAAAGGCGGCGGAGCGCTCAAAGAGATGGAAAAACCCTTTTTACTGGGCGTAGGCGGCCCCATCGGCAACGGCAAAGCATGGTTTTCATGGATCGATCTTGAAGACCTGGTTGCTATCATGCACTTTCTTATAGACCAGAAAGCAACCGGTACCTACAACGCCACCGCTCCCAATCCCGTCACCAATAAAGCGTTCACAAAAGCACTGGCAGGCGCGCTGCACCGGCCCGCGTTTATACCGGTACCCAAATTCGCGCTGCAACTGCTGTATTCTGAGGGAGCAAGCGTGCTGACGGGGTCAAAACGGGTTTATCCCACCGCCCTGAAAGACAAAGGGTTTGTATTTACGTGTAAAAATGTTCAGGAAAGTTTAGAAAGAATTTACGGATAAAGTCTTCCCCGAAAGGGAAGCTTTACCTACTTGGCTCTGATGCCCAGCTGGTTTACGATTGAAGTAAACTTGTTGAAATCTGATTTTCTAAGGTATTTTAAAAACCGTTTTCTTTTGCCGACAAGTTTCAGCAGACCAAGTCTTGAAGAGTGATCCTGTTTATTACTTTTTAAGTGCTGTGTTAATTCTTTGATTCTTTCAGTTAACAGTGCAACTTGAACTTCCGGAGAACCGGTATCGTTCTCACCTCTTCCGTATTTAGCGATAATTTCGTTTTTTTTCGCCGAATCCAAAGCCATAATGACCTCCTGATTGGTTGTATGTATTTTTCAAACGCACTGCCGGGGGCAGCCCTTTGAAATTGAAATGCGATTATAGCAAAAATAATTACATTTGCCTATACTTTTGGTAAAATATTGTATTATTTTCAAAACAGACTGCGTAAACACTGAAATT
>CAYUAC010000202.1:0-1595 GCA_964442515.1 uncultured Campylobacterales bacterium
GAATTTTAGCAAATTTTTTGTTTTTGGAGGTTAATATGGATATAGACACTATCAGAAAAGAGCGGCAAAAATGGATGGGGTGGAAAAATATCGCTCCGATCAGGCAGGCTTTGGACGCGCTGCCCGCATGTAGGGGCAGCGTCAGTCTGAATGATACGATAGAGATACAAACCGACCTGGATGATGCGGTGATTGAACAAACGGCCAAGATGATGACTCCCTGGCGCAAGGGGCCTTTTAAAATCAACTCCGTTTTTATCGACAGCGAGTGGCAAAGCTTTATCAAGTACAACTTGCTTGCCCCGCATTTTAACATAGAGGGCAAAAGCGTGGCCGATATCGGTTGTAACAACGGCTACTACCTGTTTCGGATGCTGGGGCAGGGGGCCAAAGAGTTGGTGGGATTTGATCCTTCGGCGCTGAATCTGTGCCAGTTTGATTTTTTGGACCATTTCATCCAAAGCGGTATACGCTACGAACTGCTGGGCGTGGAGCATCTGCCCTATTATGAACAAACCTTTGATCTGATCTTTTGCCTTGGGGTGCTGTACCACCGCATCGATCCCATCGGTACGCTTAAAAGTTTGTATAAGGGATTGAACAAAGGCGGGGAGATGATACTGGATACGTTTATGATCGATGGAGAAGAGGAGGTCGCACTCACTCCGAGGGGACGGTACTCGCGGATGCGAAACGTGTTTTTTATTCCTACGGTAAGTGCGCTTGAAAACTGGTGCTATCAAGCCGGTTTTTCAAATGTAGAACTCATCACCACCGCAGTCACTACCTTTGAAGAACAGCGGGCCACCGAGTGGATACACGGGCGCAGTCTGGAGTTTTTTCTGGATGAAAAGGATCCGAGCAAAACGGTGGAGGGTTACCCGGCGCCAAAGCGGGTGTATATCAAAGCGTATAAGTAAAAACTGGCCACAAGCTGTTTTTCATGCCCTATCTCTTCTCTGCTTCCCTCTTTTTAAACTGTTGCAATTTTTGCAACAGTTGCATCAGAATTCAACTCCCCGCTGCTGAATATATTTTTGATATGCCTTAAAATACCTGATTTGTTCCTGCCAAAAAGTTGTGCTATTTGATCAAGACTTGCCCATATGGTTTCATGTTCGCTATCGCCGCGAAACTCAATCATTCCGTTTGGTGATTGAAAAAGTTCTATTTTGTTTTTCATTATCCTCAAAAAACTCCTGCTCTTTTGCTGCTGTGAAATAATTATAGTACAATTTTCATTAAATGTTGTCTGTATTTTATGCTATGGTTGTTCATTTTTAATTTTACGACTTTACCCGTCAGCTGGAAATGTACAATCAATTGTCATAAACAGCGTATAAAACAAAAAAAGGTTTTCGTATAATGAAACAGATATTTACAAAGGATACACCGTGCAAGAACTGCTGCAATGGTTAAGAGACAATGATTATCTCAAAGAGTTTGATGAAGAACTGGATGTTGAGTATGAAATCCCCCATATCGCTTATGTAGAAGTCAAACAAGAAACCAGCAAAGTCTGCCTTTTTCACAAGCCGGTGAAAAAACGTACGGGCAAAACGTATGAAATGCCAGTAATCATGAATCTGTTTGCC
>CAYUAC010000203.1:0-1564 GCA_964442515.1 uncultured Campylobacterales bacterium
ATGAGTGATATGGGTGTGGGCAGAGATATAACCCTAAGCAACGGCTTGCAAAATATAGAAATAGCGTTTTTGATCCAGAATGAATTCTTTACCAGGCCGCTGCATTTGGCGGTACACAAAGACAACGCCATCTTGCGTGATATTTTGCAAAAAGGCATGGATGCCATAGATCCAAAAGAGATTCAAAAATTAGAAAAAAAATGGCTGCTGCTTGGACGCAAGTATGAACTGCTAACTCCCAGGCAGCGTTTTATGGCAGTTACGGGAGCGCTGGCGCTGCTGGTGGGTCTGGTGTTTATATGGTACCGCTACCGGCTGATACAAAAATACTCAGCCCACCTGCGCGAAGAAAACAGACAGCGCCGCGTACTGCTGCGCGAACTTGACCACCGGGTCAAAAACAATCTGCAGCTTATTTCCAGTATTATCTCTTTGCATACAAACAAATCCGATCCAAAAGAAGCGATGCAAGATATCCAAAACATGGTCGCAGCCATCAGTACCGCGCACAACAAAATAGAGCCAAGTACCAGCAGCGACAGCGTGGATCTGTGTGCGTATCTTTATGATCTGGCCCATGATCTGCTGCCTCGCAAAGTGTTTTATACGCACGTGCAGATTCAGTGCAAACCGCTGCAAATCGATGTGGCCAAAGCCGCGGTGATAGGAATTATTGTCAACGAATGCGTTATCAACTCACTCAAATACGCCTTTGAGTCCACCCTTTTTCCGGCACTTACTCTCAGCGTAACGCCAAAAGAAAAAAGCTTTGTACTGCGTATAGCAGACAACGGCAGGGGCTTTGGAAACACTAAAGAAAGCGATGGTCTGGGAGCAGAGATAATAGAACTTTTAGCCTCCGGCAAGCTGGGGGCAAAGACGCGCTTTTATAATGACTTTGGTGCCACTGTAGAGTTGGAAGTGCCATATACATAACCAGGTTGAAAGGTGACACGTTAGCAGATGTTTCACGCATTAAAAAGAGTAATATGCATATAAAAATATATGCTTCATATTAAGAGAGCGCTCACGGCTTTTTCTGAGTTTCATTATGTTTTAGATACAATAAAACAAACACTACATACGTCAAAAAAGAGAAATCATGAAGAAGTTTTTCAACACCGCAGGACCGACAAAAACCGATATCAACTACCACATCGATCTTCTGTCCCGGGTAGACTGGGAAGAGATAGAATCACTGATCGATCAGCAGCGATACTTTATTCTCCACGCTCCCAGACAGACGGGAAAAACCTCCACGCTGCTTGGGATTATGGAAGAGCTTAACAAAGGCGACACGTATGCCTGTGCGTATGCCAACATAGAAGCAGCGCAGGCAGCACGTGGTGATGTAAGCAGGGGGATTGAAGCTATCTGTAGTGCGGTTGCTTCACAGATAGATCTGTATTTAAAAACAAACATTAGAAAATGGCTCCACAGCGAAGCAAAAGAGATATCAACAGAAGATAAATTTACTTCTCTTTTGCAGTATTGGGCACAAACCTCACCCAAGCCAACCGTCCTGCTGCTGGATGAAGTAGACGCGCTTGTAGGCGATACGCTG